>NYTD01000325.1 GCA_002683315.1 Deltaproteobacteria bacterium
ATCGCGTACAAAATAGACAAAGAATCCAAATGATGAAATGGTTGCACCAAAAAAGAGGCTCCTTCTCTTTTTCGTATTTCTCTCATCATCCATCGCTCAAGATCATGGGGAACAAACCCCTTTTGAATTCGTGTGCGCAACGAACGAATCAGTATATTTGTTTTAGACTTCGCCACAATAAGAGAGTACCCGCACCGCAAAAACATCCCCAATAGAAGAGAGCGGTACGTCAAAAGCAAAAGGCTAGGCCTTGGATTAATGGCAAATCGATTGGTTTTCATATATTCTGTATCATACCAATTCATGAGCAATACCCAACACAGAAAGAATATTTTTTACGATATGAGGTTCCCGATGTTTACTCTTGGAAAAGACAGATTTTCTTTGATCAAAGAACTTGGCTATGGTGCAACTGCTTCGGTTCATCTCGCCACAGATCACCTGCTTGAAAAACAATGCGCCATCAAAATACTCTCTCCAACATATATGCAGTCTTCTAATGCTCTGTTGCGCATGAAAAGAGAATTCCAAGCCTTATCTACACTGGCAGATCCACATATTATCCATATTCAAGAGATCTTTGAAAACCCGCCATTTATCATTATGGATTTCATCGATGGACAAGGACTGGATCAATGGAATGTCACATATGGCTTGATGCCAGAGGCTCTCCTAATTCGACTCGGATTAGTATTGAGTAAAACACTAGCAAAAGCACATAAACAAGGGTTAATCCATCGTGACATTAAACCATCCAATATACTTATTAAACCCGATGACAATCCGGTTATCGTCGATTTTGGAATGATGCGCGTCGAACATGGGGTTGTGATCACAGCAACAGGAATAGCGATTGGAACAATGGGGTATATTGCCCCAGAACAATTGAACAATGCCAAAATGGCTGATCAACGATGTGATGTTTTCTCCCTCGGAATCACACTTTTATGTTTGGCCACAGGACTTCCACCTATATCGAGTACAAAACTTTTGGAAAGCTGTGGAGACAAAATATCTCCACAACTGCTAACGATTTTGATGCGCGCAACACTCGTCGATCCAAACGTACGAACCGCGTCCATGGAAATCTTATACAAACAGTTATCTCGAGTTCCGCAGCCAAAACCCACATCCGCAAAACTATACATTCCTCGAAAAAAAACACCCCCCGTTCACTTGCAAAAAACCCTATCTATACCTCCTCGTTGACCAAATGTGACTATTTTCGTCAAGTACATTGACGAATACCTACGAAAAAAGCATCGAATCCTAGATTTTTATTGGCCTGACCTTTGCACAAAAGAGGATGCACCGCAACCAAAGGAGGTAACCATGCGAGGCATTAATCAAATCTTTTTACTGGGTCGAATCGGTCAAGATCCAGATCTTAAACAAACTGCAAACGACAATTGCTATCTCAATCTCAGTTTAGCAACGAATCGTGCGATTCGTCGTGACGACAAATGGGATGAGATTACGGACTGGCATCAAGTTAGAACGTGGAATCAAACTGCTGAACTCTGTACACGAGTATTAACCAAAGGCTCACCTATCGCTGTTGAAGGACATCTTCGCACAGATCACTGGGTCGATCAAGATGGGGAAAAGCATAGTCGAACCTATGTTCATGCAGATCGAATTCACTTTCTTCCAAATTCTACTCCTGCAGTAGCCAAATAACCTATACACATGAATCTTATCGGCGATGAATTTCATCGCCGATTTTTTCATGTCGACATGCTATATTTTATGCGTTAATCGTCATAAATGAGCGAATCTTTTAAGTCGATCAGTTCTGCTAGAGAACAATAATAGCAATTTAAATCGAAAAAAGTCATACTTTCGTTGATCATTACAATACCATTGAGTACAGTATCTTAGAGAGTCTCCTTGTGTCCAATTTACACAAAAAAATACTTATACATACTTTATTATTTTGAGAACCCTCATGAGTATCCCTTTCCTTTATTTCTTGATCTCTTGCGGAGAAAAAGAGTCCGATAGTGCGACGCTTCCCCCTGAAGACACATCAGAAGAGATCAACAATTACGAGCCATCGTTTGAGGTTGAACCATCCAATGAAAACAATGAAGCTTTTGATGAGAGTCCACAGCAAGTCCTAAATATCCAACATGCTGGTATATGGAATTTATCTCCCGCTGCAGGTCCATATAATTCCATGTATGGAGAGCTAAATATCCAAGAACTTATCAATGGATACACAGTAGTCCCATACTGTGACTTTACATTTGGTGTAACAGGCTATGTCGCAGAGAATATCTGTGACACATGCGATTTTGGATTTTCCATTGACTTTTTCGTCTTGGAACCTGAACCTCCTGATGAAGAAACAGAAGAGATCATCATTCCGGAAGAATTTCCACAAGCCGAAGATATCTCAGAATGCTTCAGTCCAGAGCTTCCACATCATCAAGAAACACGCACCTTAGCATATTCATTCGCAGACGAAATGCTATACTTTAACTACTATAATACCGACATCTGGGTTCCGTGGTATCCTGCAGTATTCCTCAACGACACATTAGAAGTATTCTATCAAGAAGAGGTCGGTTTTTTTGGGGCTGGCGATGATTAGTCCAATGTTACTTATTTCCGTACTTGTATCATGCGAAGAGAAAAAAGAAGATGAGGTCACTGTTGAGGCATACGTTCCTCCCCAAGAACTTGAGCTTCCATCATTAGATGGGATTGATGTCAATACAGCATTTACGGAAGCCATCACACTGGTAGGAAAGGTTCAGCTCAATCCTGCTTGGAAAGGAAATAGAGAAGCACTCTCATACAAGCGTCCTTCTTGCCCCGATATCTATGTCGGCATGACAGATGATATCGAAATACCAACCAATGGAGTCATCTGGAATGACTTCTGCAACACGGGCACTGGTTTGGAGTTTTCTGGGTATACTGCATGGGTAGGAACCTTAGAACAAAGTGGAGACATCGAATCTCCAGAAGGAAACATCATCAACGGCACACGACAGATGAGTGGTCAAGCCTTGGTTCGAGTCTCTGGAGAGAATATCTACGAATTCAAAGGTACTGGGCAAGATGCTCTATACCGTGTTCAAGCTCCAAACTACGATCGTTGGACATACTCGGCCACCATCAATGGAACCATCCAAGGTTCTCAAGCCAATGGAGAAGATGCTGGCTTTCGATCTGATATGTACATCTATGCAACTGGTGGAGACGCAAACACATTAGAAGCACGTGGAAATGTCTTTTGGAAACAGCATCGAATCCAAAATCGTTTTGATTCTGCTGCTATGGATATCCTACTGGTAGATCCTGCCAGTGCTGGACCAGATGATTGCGCTTTGGAACCCAAGGGCTGGATCGGCATCCGAGATGAAAACTCATTTTGGTACGATTTGGTCTTCATGCCCATGGATGCGGAAGATGACGCCGGATATGAAGATGAAGATCGCTCACAGTGTGATGGCTGTGGTACACTATATCTTCGCGGAAACGAAACCCAAGCCTATGGCGAAATATGCCCTGATTTCAGCTCTATCTGGACTGAAACTCTGATCGACTTGCCACAAGCCGAAGATTTTGTTTTTACATTTCAGCAAGCCCAAAACCCAGAACAATAAAGGAGAAGTACGTCTATGCTATCTTTATATCTATTTTCTCTTGGATGTTCTCAGACAGAACAAACAGCGCAAGAAGCCTCCATGATACCTTTGGAGCCGAGACGTCAACTTATACGGCTTTCTGTTGATTTACGCTCTATTCATCCTTCTGAAGAAGAATTACAAGCCATTGAAGCGAATCCAAGCTTGTACGAGGACTTTGTTGATCGATATTTGGAAGACCCTAGACTAACAGAACGGGTTCGCCAGATTTTCAATCATCGATACTTGATGCGAACAGGAAATACCTTTGGGAATTCCACTTCTTCATACTCTGATGCAGATGTAGCGTATTCCGTGCAAGAAGAATCTCTCTCTCTTCTCGCCTATATATTTGATAATGATCTTCCCTACTCGCAGATTGTCACAGCAGACTACACAATGGGGAATCCTGTGCTTGCTCAGATGTGGGATTTGGATTACCCACAAGAAGAAACAGGCTGGAAACCTGCTCGATACCAAGATGCGCGACCTCATGCTGGCATACTATCCATGAACAGTGTTTGGATGCGATATCCTTCGGAAGGGGGAAATGCAAACCGACATCGAGCCAATGCTGTCTCCAAAATGCTGCTGTGCAATGATTACCTTTCAAGACCGGTAGTCCTTTCTCGCGCAGCTGTCGACCAGCTCACGATCAGCCCAGAAGATGCGATTAACACCAACACATCGTGTCAATCATGCCATGCAAGTCTTGACCCATTGGCAGCACACTTTTATGGTTTTTTCCCATTGGAAGAAGAAGACATGCTCGGTACCTACTGGCCTGAGCGAGAATCAAATTGGCGTATGTACGCCAACAAAGAGCCTGCATACTATGGTATCCCAACAGGTAATATCTCTGACCTGGGACGAATTATGGCTGAAGATAGCCGTATGTATGAATGTGCGGTACAAACAGTTCTAGAAGGATTAGAACAAAGAAATGTGAATGAAGATGACTGGACCGTTATGCAGCAACATCTGTCAGCATTCACCGAGTCAGATTATTCTCTCAAGAGCCTGATTCGTTCTGTTGTACTGTCGGAAACATACAAGATTGCATCCAGTAATGAAGAATACGTTATGGAGCAATATCCAAGTGTTCGTATCGTCAATCCTCATCAACTTTCCTCAATCATGAAAGACCTCACTGGATTTGAGTGGACCATAAACGGAAGTGATGCCCTAACAAACAATGGTCTTGGTATTCCTGTTCTTCTCGGTGGGATTGACTCTGTCAATGTATCACAACGAAATTACACTCCTTCTGTAGGTTTGGTCTTTACACAAGAGCGACTTGCACAGGCTGCTGGCTGGTTTGTCGCCGATCACGATCTGGATGTCTATCGTGAGGGAGATGCCAAAATGCTTCATTATGTTACCATTGAGGATACACCTGACAATAATCCCGAAGCTTTTGATTATCAACTTCGAGATCTATACCTTCAGGTTCGAGGCATACCCTTGGATGAAGAAGCCAAAGAACCTGAAGAGCTTATGATTCTTTGGAAGCAACTACACAGTCTTGAAGCCTCTCCAAGCAAAGCATGGGCAGGAATCATCAGCGCTATCCTTCGTGATCCCGCATTGATTAGCTATTAAGATAAGGAGAAGCCATGAAATTCAACAGACGTAATTTTCTAACGAACGGTGCTGCTGCAAGCGCACTTGCTTCTATGGGGTGGTACCCCAACATGGCTCGCGCTGCAGAGGGTGAGCGAAAATTCCTCTTCTTTTTCGCGAGTGGAGCATGGGAAACCACAACGGTTTTCGATCCGCATTTTGATACGCCACATGTGGATATGGATCCCATGTCCTCTCTTGTACAAATCAACGATCTACGTTTTAACAGCATCGATGGTAGAATGAATGTCGATCGCTTCTTTCGCAGATGGTCTTCACGAACGGCTATTGTAAACGGCGTAGATTCACATTCCGTGGGACATGATTCGGGAACAAAATTGACATTAACCGGAACCTCCGCATCATCATATGCTGATTGGCCTACGATTTTGGCTGCACAAGGACGAGGAGAATACCCTCTACCACACTTGGTCTTTAGCGGGCCGAATTATGCTGGTAATTCTGGTGCAGCTGTGGTGCGAGCCGGTGGAGGGTCTCTCATCGACATGATCAACTCATCAATTCATGGACAAGCCGACAACCCTGCTCCCGTTTTTTCCGCTCCAGCAGATAGCATGATCGATGCTTTCGCACACAAGCGTGTTGCCGATTTTGCCGCTCGACATGAATTAGAAGGAGGACATGGACGTCGGCGTACAGCCTCATATCTCAACAATCTCGACCGTGCGATGGAAATTGAAGGAAGACTTTTTGAGGCAGGTTTGGACTCTATAGGAAACTCGCTCTCCGATCAAGCACTCAAAGCGGTGGAAATGTTCCGTTTGGGTTTGTCACGAACTGCCATGATTCGTATTCCTGGAGGATGGGATTGTCATGGTGGGACACAGGTAAACATCGGCCAATACGATAATTTCTTCGCTGCACTTGACGAGCTCATGACCTATATGTCTGTTACACCAGGATCTTCCGCTCCATACCTCATCGATGAGGTTGTTATTGTCGCTATGAGCGAATTTGGTCGAACACCACGGTTTAATTCCGGTCGTGGAAAAGATCATTGGCCTTTCACTTCTTCTTTGGTCATAGGTTCAGGTGTCAATGGAGGAAAGACCTTGGGCGCTACAGATGATGCACTCATCGGTGTTCCTGTAGATTTTGAAACAGGACAAGCAAACAATAGCGGCGAGATGTTAGGATCGGAAAATCTCGGTGTTGCACTACTCAAATTGGGAGGGCTTGATCCTGAACAGATCTTACCAGGTATTCAACCGTTCAATGCAATCCTAAAATCATGATCTTTTGGTTTATTCTTGCATGTTCCAGCAAAGAAGAAACAGAAGACACTGCATTCGCATTGTGTAAGCACGATCCTCCCTTGAGCTATGCAAACTTTGGTAAGGGATATATCGACTTTCACTGCATTGGATGTCACTCTGTAGAAATACCTGAAACGCATCGCGTCGGTGCTCCTCTGGGTGTAGACTTCAATACCTATGATGATGTATTACACTGGGCTGAACGAATAGAGGCTCGTGGTACGCGAATATATTCTGAGATCATCACGATGCCACCAGGAGGTGGACCAACGAATTCAGAATTGGAGATGTTTGAATCTTGGCTCACATGTGCAGTGTTCCCTCAAAAACAAGTTCGAGATAACGAAGGAGAAGAAGAATGATCACAGTATGGGGAATCATATTGGGGTGCTCCGAGTATGTCGTAAATCAAGACCGAAAGCGAAATCCAGTCGAACCTCCACCGGCAACTGTGGAGGATAACGAAGGAGATGCGCCCAATTGGGCGGACTGTATGCAAGGATATTCTGGAATGTATTTCAACCACGAAATCTCACATGAAGATTTTGGAAAAACCGTAGAAAATGATGGGGTACCGATCCAACTTCCTTTGGTCGATTGGTGGGATCCAGAATTTCGGAGTTTCTTTCGCTATGATGCATCATTGGATTTTGGACCTTTTTGGTGGCCCGTCGATGATGGATTTGAAGCAGATCCTTCATACTTCACGGTTCAGTGGAATGCTTGGCTTCGGGTATATGAAAATAATCAAACATTGTCATTTGTTGTCGGCAGCTTTGGTGAAGTGTGGGTACTCAAGCAAGATCAGATCATCTATCACCGCAGTGTCAGTGAAGACTACGATGTAGAACTCGTTGAGATCGCACTGGAAAGAGGACAATACCCCATCACCATCTTATATGCTCATCGCGATGGAGAAGCAGGATTTGGCTTTCGCCTTGCATCTGACAATGGTCAAATCTGCTATCCAGAGCTAGAAGAATAATAGTGGAAGTTATTACAAAATAACGTTATTTTCCAATACAAAAGTCGCAGTACAAATCTGCTCGGAGTACGATTTATGATGCTTTTCGGATTATTGATCTTTGCATGTTCTGAAAAAGAAACCACCACATCTGGTCTGGTGGTCTCTACAGAGTCTCTAGACTTTGGAGAACAACCAATTTACACACAAGAGACCCAGACATTTACCATTACGAGTCAAGAACCATCAGATGTAAGCATTCTCTCTTTGACACTAACTGGCGTTGGTACTGATGATTGGGAAGTAGAACGTGGGGATGATACAGAACTTTCTATGGGTGAACTCTTGGAAATAGACGTAACCTTCAAACCACAAGAATTAAACACGACCACTCCTGAGCTACAAATTCGCACAACTCTTGAATCCCAAGACAAGATTTATATTGCATTAAGCGGTACCGGGACAGAATCAATAGATGATTCAGATGAAGATGGATACTCCCCTGCCGATGGAGATTGCGACGACAACGATGCCTCTCGTTATCCAAATGCTGAAGAAATATGCGATGGCAAAGACAACAATTGTGATGAAATCATCCCAGAAGATGAAGTCGATGCGGATGTTGACGGATACCGTTTGTGTGCAGATGATTGTGACGATAACGACTACCAGGTATATCCCGGTGCAGAAGAGATCTGTGACCAAAAAGATAGTGATTGCGATGGATTCATGCCTGATAATGAGGACTTTGATGGAGATGGATACCCCTTGTGTGATGGAGACTGTGAAGATGAAGATCCAACCATCTGGCCAGACAATCCTGAGATTTGTGATGGGATCGACAACAACTGTTCTGGCGGTGTCGATGACATCGACGAAGACGGAGATGGGTACTCGCCTTGTCTAATCAATGGAGACTGCGATGATAATGATCCGACAGCCTATCCCATCGTATTGGATCTGAGTGCCGATCCAGATGGTGATGGTTCTCTTGATGCTCCCTACGATACATTGGAAATGGCATTGAACAATTTGGATCCCGTTTGTCGAACCATCGTTATGATGCCCGGAACCTACAATATTAACCTTGAGTGGAATGATGGATTTGTAGCGTTTAACGGTGGTGGTGCTGGACCTGAAGAAGTCATTTTGGAAAGTGGAGGACGAATTGCAGATCTATCTTCTGGAGGATCCATACGCTTTTCCAATCTCACCATTCAAAATGGACAAGGGAGTGGTGACGGTGGCGCAGTTCGTGTTCAAGGAGGATCGTTAACACTAGAACAGGTACACTTATACAACAATCATGCTGTAGGTGACGGTGGTGCAGTATCGATTTCCGATGGTTCTCTAACGCTGCACAACGCTATCTTTGATTCCAATTCCTCTGAGGATGATGGTGGTGCCATCTCCATGCTATCGGGAATACTCATTGATCATGGCTCACATTATCTATCCAACACAGGGACACGCGGGGGAGCGATTTTACTGGATGTTTCCGACGCACAAATCACAGGAGCACAATTTACAAGTAATGTAGCAAGTAGTACGGGTGGTGCTATCGCCTTGTCAGCAGGAACCTTACTCCAAGCTCAGCAATCTGTATTTTCATCCAATACATCAACCGAAAAAGGTGGTGCCATCTTTATCGGAAATCACGCGCAGCAAGATTCTTATATTCGCAATAATATCTTTCAAGGCAATATCACTTCACAAAAAGGTGGAGCATTGGCCTTTTCGGGAGCTATTTCATCGATGATGGTTGCAAATAATACCTTTGTCGATAACCAGAGTGCGCAACAGGGAGCAGCTATTTTTGGTGAGGCAACAGATTCGACTGGATTATACATCTGGTCTAATATATTCTTTGCCAACGATGGAAACTATGCACTCTATCTCATGGATGAAAGCATCGCCTCTATCGGCTATAACAGTGCATTCTTGACTACATCTGTCGTCCCATGGTACTTTGATGTCAATGGAGATGCTGGTGAAAACCGTGAAGAAGACCCCAACTTTATTAATTTTTCAAACGATGGAGATCCAACCAATGATGACTTTTCATTATCGATTGGTTCTCCCATGATCAATGCAGGCCCCTCCAACGGCGATCCTTTATTTTATAGTACGTGGGAAGATTTGGATGGCACTGCAAATGACAGAGGTCATCTCGGTGGCCAAGGAGCAGCACAATGATTGTATTCCTATCTTCTATACTCTGGGCGGCAGACGTCGATATCTCTCCAGAAGATGCAGCCGACATCGATGCAGCCATAACATTACTACGACCTGGTGATACGCTACGCTTCACTGGAGGGACCTATGATGTATGGAATTGGAATTTCACTCTCAACGGAGAAGAGGACAACCCTATTCGAATCGTTGCAGAAGAAGGTTGTGAATTTGTCATTCGAACCAACGAAGAAGGGTCATACCCCAGTCGAGGTTTTTATTTTTCTGAATCTTCTTTTCTAGAAATAGAAAATATCCAGCTATCTGGAGACGAAGGTTGGGATGGTGAAGATGTATCGTTTGAAGGAATGCGTTTCAACGTTGTATCCGATATCTCTGTGCGGAATGTAAAGATCAAAAAAACAGGTGGTGCCTCCTTTGTTTTGACAGGAGACTCTACACGTGTCACGGTTGAGTCCAGTTCTTTTTCAAGCACACGCAATGGTACACCGGTTGTAGCAGGGTGTAACAATCTTAGCTGCTATGTCTCCGATTTTTCATTTATCAAAAATTTGGTACACAGCAACAATAATGAAAACCATGACCTCATCTACATCTATGATGGTGTACAAAATGCCACAATCAGTGACAATGTGCTCTATGGATCCGTCCGAAATGGCATCACTATGGGTCATCCAGACAATGGAGATCCGTCTTATATTGAGCGTAATGTCATTTGGAACGTTGACAATGCTGGTTTTGTCGGCCGTGGTCCTATGGTCGTACGCAACAACATCATTTTCAACACCGGAGGACAAGGGATGTATTTTTCCAATCCCGGAACCGGATATGAAGGTATTGTCATCTCCTTTAATACAGTAGTCAAGACAGGAAGTTACGGTGTTGAACTTCGCAATTGGCATGAAGTTGTGGGAAACGTTTTTTCCAATAATGCAGTATGCAATCCTGTCGGAACATCTGTATATTTTCAAATCAATGAGGATATGGAAACAGAGACTTCTGGACACACCATATACAACAATCTGCTCTGTGGTTCCGTTTCCAACCTATCTGAGACATTGGGCCATTTCCTATTGGGATATGGATATTCTGATTTTATCGACGTAGAGGGATGGAACTTTTATCCTTCCGAAGACTCCATGTTGCTCAATACTGCAGATCCTTCCGGAGAAAACTTTATTCCAGAAATTGATTTTAATGGTGTTCCTCGTGATGGTGCAGCTCCTGAAATCGGTGCATACGAATGGGATGGAGCAAACAATCCTGGATGGCAAATCCGAGAAGGCTTCAAAACCTACGATCTTGAGAGCAATGTATCAGAAGAAGTAGTCTCCGAAGGATGCTGTGCAAACAATGATAGTCCTGAAAAAGCGCTGGTTTTGCTTCCTATTTTGCTACTTGCCCACAGACGACGACGTAGCTAATCATCCACACAGGGAGGAGAGATCATGATTGCATTATTCATGCTGGCATGTGGCCCTGACATACCCGATTTTCAATATGAAATGTCTCATACAGAGATTGATTTTGGTGTTGTCTCGATTGGTATTTGGCAAAGCTATGGAGTTCGCCTCCTAAATACAGGCTCACAACCTTTTGATGTATGGTCTATTTCCTTTTCCGATCCAGCGGGAGATGTTTGGGAATTACAAGGAGATGTTGAGGAAAAAACACTACTTTCTGGTGAGGGAGCGATTATCGATATTATCTTTTTACCAGAAGAAGAAAAGACCTACAGCAATACCGTTCGTTTTTTGACGTCACTTGAAGGAGATGACTCCATCAGCTATGTCACAGTGACAGGTCAAGGAGGAAATTCTATTCGCGATGATGATGGAGATGGATACTCTGTAGAGAATGGAGATTGCAACGATGACAATCCTTCCATATATCCTGGTGCTGATGAAGCCTGTGATGGTTTAGACACCAATTGTGATGGGTTCACACCTCCTGAAGAAAATGATGGTGACAATGATGGATGGCGTCTTTGTTCGGGAGACTGCGACGATACTGACCGATTTGTATATCCCAATGCTCCTGAGCGCTGTGATGGAAAAGACAATGACTGTAACGGAATCGCGGAAGATGCGGTTGATCTAGATGGAGATGGCCAAACAGAGTGTGAAGGAGATTGCGATGATACAGAACCAACCGTTATGTATGGTGGACTTGAGATCTGTGACTTCTTAGATAACGACTGTGATGGACTCATCGATGAGTTGGATGCTGACAACGATGGCTTCTCTGCATGTTGGAGTGGTGACTGTGATGATTTTGATGCCTCTTCTTATCCTGTTGTACTCGATGGGAATGTAGAAGGAATTGGAGAAGGAACATTGGCCGCACCATACAAATCATTAAGCACCGCATTTGCCAATCTCAATCCGAATTGCCCCACTGTTTTGATTGTACCAGGAACCCATGAGATCGAAGGAAGCTGGACACAACAAGGAGAAGTGCGATTACTCGGTGGAGGAGAATACCCCGAAGATACCACCATAAAACCATTTCCTACCAACTCTCGTATTTTGAGAGCTTTTCCCAACTCAAGTATTGTGTTGGAAAATCTAACAGCATTTGGTGGAGATTCCGATGTTCCGGGGACAATTTTATATGCAGAAGATGGAACAACAAGCACCCTTCTCAATGTGGAGATTTTAGACAATCAAAGTACTGCCCAAGGAGGAGCCATCTCCATCTTTGGGGGTGTTTTGCATACCATAGACTCCACTTTCTCCTACAATACTGCAATCAATGGTGGTGCAGTTTATGTCGAATCAGGTGAATATATCGATGAAGGTTCATCTTTTATCGCAAATGAGGCTACAAACGGTGGAGGATTGGCCACACTCAACTCCAGCGTCACGCTAAATGGGACACGATTTAAGGGCAACATCGCCAGCGAAAATGGTGGAGCCCTTTGGTCTGAGAATCCCCTATCCTTTTTGATTTCTTATATCTCTATACTCAATAATGAGGCTAATCAATGGGGTGGTGGTATATTTTTGAGCAATGCACACCAAAATCCGTACATCATAAAAAACAACCTATTTCAAGGGAACCAAGCGTTAAATGGTGGTGGAATAGCGATCTCTGGTCAGCAAGCTTCTGGAATTGTAGCCAACTCCACATTTGTCGACAACACAACACAAGAACAAGGAACCGACGTCGCATTCGATATCGATTCCGCAGTGGATGGAAATTACCTTTGGTCCAATATATTTGCTTATGGCACAGGTCTAAGCGGTGTCTACGTCACAGAGACAGCCTTGGCCAGTGTTGGATACAATATATGCTGGTCTTCTGGAGACGAGTGTATGTCGGTTCCCGCAGATGCAGATGATGGAAGTAATTTATATGAAGCCCCCCTATTCTCGCTTTTTATCGATGATAACGCACTTGTAGGAGATGATTTCTCTTTGCAAAGCACATCTTCAGCAATCGATTCAGGACCTTTGGATGGAGAAGGGCCATCTTACTACAGCATATGGCAAGATGATGATGGGACCCAAAATGACCGAGGCTATACCGGAGGGCAGTAGTGTGAATATAAAAAGGCAATCAAGACACTCTTTTCAATGTTATCGGAACATCTGTATGGAGATCACAATTCTCCCTCACAAATAAAGGCATGGGGCGTATAACAATCTCCATCAATCCACTCCCAAATACCGGTTGGAGAAAGATGAAGAGAAACACAATTGCTATCCGTATTCGTGGTTGGATAGCCGATGCCCCAATTAAAAAATTGGGTATACGTTCCATGCCAATCCCACATTCCTTCTTGCACCTTGTCATTTAGGCCTGTCCACCAGTAGGTATCATCACAATCTTGGTGAACACCATCTCGCGGAATCTCGGGAGCGCCGGGATAAATGGTATCATCGGTGTCATCACAATCATCTCCGCTATAGAACCCGTCTCCATCGGAATCAACACCAGACGTAGAGACCGCAAATGAGTCACTGTAATTGTAATTATAGGTATCCATGATGGTGACGAGCCAGTCATGCTCTGCTTGATCATCGATGGTCACAAGCGCATAGCCCGGATGACTAATGCATCCTCCCTTTGCAAAATCCCATGCAGAATCAGATGTGCAAAAGAGATAGTTGCTACCATTGTATGTCTCAAAATCACATGTTGGACAGTCTGTAGAAGTGCAAGGACATACACTTGATGAATCCGCGTTTCCATCACAATCATTATCTACAGCATCACATATTTCAACAGCATCGGGATTAACCTCGATATCTTCATCATTGCAGTCAAAGTCAGGAGAACTGGTCTCTTGATCGGACAGCACAAAGATATCATCACAATCATACTGAAGAACCCCTCCTGCAAATCCATCACCATCTGTATCAAGGTACCCTGCGAAGGCATCAATCGCCGTGTTGGGCTCGTTGATCGTACCATCACAATTGTTGTCTACTGTATCCGCACACAGCTCGTCCGCAGCTGGGCTAATATTAGGCTCGGCATCGTTACAGTCTTCATTATTCGCTACCCTACCTGCCGGCTGATAGCAGCGCTGCATGACATTGGTAATATCCCCGTATCCATCACCATCGGAGTCAAGATACCATATCGAAGTGGGTACTCCATTGTCGATTTGAAAATTACAGTCATCGTCAATCTGGTTGCAGATTTCGGCAGCAGCAGGATGAATTGCACCGTCCAAATCGTTGCAATCGGTTCCATCTGCAACATAACCAGAGGGAACAGTACAACCTAAATCCCAAGAAAGCGGATCACCATAGGTGTCACCATCGGTGTCTGCATACCAAATACTCGCATCATTGGCATTATCGTCACTGGCGCCATTGCAGTTATCATCTTCTCCATTACATACCTCTATTCCTTGTGGGTTTTGTGTTGCGTCTCCATCATCACAATCAAGATTGTTAAGAGAGAATGACCCCACAAGTTCCGTGCAAGAATTGGTTGCTGCACCTGATCCGTATCCATCTCCATCGAGGTCGTCGTAGTATGCTGTACTTCCCAGAGCATTCTCATCGATTGTACTATCACAATCATCATCCAATTCGTTGCATAACTCCTCTGCGTTTGGGTGAATATACGAATTGCCATCGTCACAGTCCGTTGCATCCAAAACATATCCTACAGGCTGGTCACACTGCGTTATTTTAACCAACACAGTGCCATAACCATCATTGTCAAGATCCTGAAAATAGTCTAGCGGATCGACTGCATCAATATCGATAATCCCATCACAATTGTCATCTTCTTGATTGCAAATCTCCGTTCCATTTGGATGCTGCAACCCATCTGCATCATCACAATCATAAGCATTGTCTATATACCCCTCAGGCTGCTCACATGCTGCTAAAGCAACATCCGGATTGCCAAATCCATCTTGGTCTTCATCCGCATACCAAAGACGATTCACTTGACTTAATTCATCGATATCGCCATCACAATCGTTGTCTATTTCATCACAAACTTCAATTGCACCAATATATACCTCAGCATTATTATCATCACAGTCTTGCGAATTGTAGACATATCCATCGGCAGCTTGTGTACAATCCGTAAGCGGAGTTGCTGGATCGCCAAATCCATCTTCATCGACATCACGAAAGAGACCAACAACCAAGTCTTCGTCGATTTCATCATCACAGTCATTGTCAATCTCATCGCAGAACTCTTCGGCTCCCGGATATGCCGTTGCGTTACTATCATTGCAATCATTTCCGTTGGTTACATATCCGGACAATCCCTCGCACGATGTAACCTCAACTGCTAAATCGCCAAAACCATCTTGGTCGCCATCTAAATAGTATGTCGTCGCAACTCCCTCATCAATCTCTTGGTTGCAGTTGTTGTCAATGCCATCACAACGCTCTGTTGCTGCTGGATTTACGCCTGCATTGCTATCATCACAGTCTTCTGATGCAAGAAAACCATCTTGATCGGCATCGATATCATTTTGAGGGTCTGCGTCTTTTGAACCATGTCCAGAACAAGCCAATAAGAATAGAAATACAAACATTTTATCGCACCCACACATAGACATCATCAAGACCAAAAGACTCATCTGCAGGTCCTTGGCTCAATGTTGATCCAACATACAGTGAAAAGTCTTCAAAATATCCAGATTCAATCGTGGAAACATAGTGCCGAGAATCATGCGTAAAGTGATTGCCATATTGATCGGTCGGATCATAGTTGTATCCTTCTTGTGGACTTCCCCAGCCGCAAACTTGCCCGTAGATCGATAGATGATTGTCTATGTCTGTAAACCAAAAGAAATCGGCCTGTGTGTTTCCGTTGAATCCAACATAGGCTTCGTCAGGACCGTACACAGGATCTCCGGTATCATCCCAAGAATCCAAAGTAATATAGTCCATCTCTACCCACAATTCGGTATGTTCGATCCCAAGCGTACCAATTGTGTTGCTAAACTCTCCTCCATGATTGTGGCTTGGTCCAGAGATGACTCGATACCCACCCAAAATACGCCCCCAAGAACCACATATACTGGTTTGTTGTAGCGTCCACCCTGGATCTGGTGGGTTCATGTCATCTACAAAAACCTGTGTCCACCCCCCAGAGAATGAGCTCATATCACACTGCAACTGCTCGATACTCCCCCACCGTGGTCCCCATGTTTCCAGTGCGACAACACAATCTGATTCTGTTGAGTATGTCGGATCCGTACAAGTGGCAGCCGCTTCACAATCCACTTGGGTTGCATAGGTTGAATCTGAGCACGATGCTGCAGAGTGTGCGGGGACATTGATGTAGTATGCCCCGTCGGGAAGAGAGGAATCTACGCTGAGTATATCTTTACAGTTTGCAGCAGGACATATTTCATCCAAACCAAGCTGCCCAGCATCTGCCGAACCATCGCAATCATCATCGAGACCGTTGCACACTTCTATACCGTCAGGATTAATCAAACTGCGCGTATCATCACAATCGGAGGTCTGAGAAATAAAATTCTGCGGCTGTAGACAATTATACTCAATGTTATTGGGATCCCCGTATCCATCTCCATCCAAATCCGCATACCACAGATCTGTGGGAATTCCTTCATCCGTTAAACCATTGCAGTCATCATCGATCTCATTGCAGATTTCGGTGGCATCTGGATTAATCGCTGCGCCACCTTGGGCGGGATCATCATTGCAGTCATAGATCATTGTACCAGAAGAATCATATTGTGGATCGATAAATCCAACAGAAGGCACGCACGCTAGCTCCAATAATGTCCCTCCGTATCCGTCTCCATCTTCATCAAGATAGAAGTTTTGTCGGTCTGCAGCCATCTCATCGATCACAGTGTTGCAATTATCATCGATCTCATTGCAGTACTCTATGGCGTATGGATAGATCGTTGCACCACCTTGTATAGGGTCATCATTGCAGTCGGAACTGTTTGTGGACAGACCTACTGTGATAGAACAACTGTTTACTGGAGCGTGTACATCACCAAATCCGTCGCCATCAGCATCGGTAAAAAATACCGTTGCATCAATGGCTTCTTCATCGAAATCCCCATCACAATCATCGTCAATACTGTTGCAGTACTCTTGACGAGCAGGACTTGTTTCAAAGCGAGCATCGTCACAATCATCGGAATTCGCAGAATACCCCGGCGGCTGGGTACATGAATATATGGTACCTGAATTTGATCCATAGCCATCAAAATCTGCATCCTCATACCAAATCAATGCATCTATCGCGTCGTCGCCGAGAATTCCATTACAGTTATTGTCTTGACCGTTACATAGTTCAAAAGCATCGGGATTGATGGAAGAGTCTACATCATTACAATCTAGACTATTGCTCAAATATCCTTCTGGTTGAGTGCAGCCAGAGATGAACACATCTGGGTCCCCATACCCATCTGCATCTGCATCGGCAAACCAAATGATATTTCCAACCTCGTCGATGTTTCCATCGCAATTGTTGTCGATGTCATCACAGATCTCTTCTTGCCCAGGAAAAACATCCGCATCACCATCATCGCAATCACCACCTTGGAAAATATAATCTTCAGGCTGTGTGCATGCCCGTTGTGACTCTGTCCCATCTCCAAACCCGTCGTTGTCTCCATCTCGGTACCACAGTTCTCCAAGATCTTCGTCGATATTTCCGTCGCAGTTGTTATCGATGTCATCACAAACTTCGATTGCACTTGGATAACGACTTGAGTCATCATCATCACAATCATTTCCGTTGACCACATATCCAGCTGGAGCCTGACAACGTTCGACGAAATAATCAGAAGCACCAAAACCGTCCTCATCAGAGTCCAGGTAATACAAAGACAACACACCCTCGTCAATCTGACCATCACAGTTGTTATCCACCTCATCGCAGACCTCAACAGATCCCGGATTGATCAAGGCATCGCTGTCATTGCAATCTTCCCAAGCAAGATAGCCATCTTGATCGGCATCAACATCACCCACAGTGCCATCTAAATCATCTGTATCCAGCATTTTATTTGTTTCAGTACTGCAAGAAAAGAGAATCCACCAAAGCATTCTAATACTCCATATGATTGCTTATAGTATATGAGCTACAAAAAATAATGTTGAATACTTTCTATCTACCTGTTCAAAAATATGTATCGAACATCTTCTTTTCTTGCACATCACTTGAATGGATGAAATTCAGACTGAATCCCATTGGAACATGGAGACCAATTGCAATGGGATTCAAGAGGAGTAAAAAAGCAGTAGGACTTCGTTGATTATGATCTGGAGAATATTGCTGAAAGTTGATGGTCAGCATGGGACATGACCTGCTAGTCATACAACGATCACACAACTTGTGATGTTTTTTGGTTCTTGTGCTATGTACGCTTAATTGAAATCAATAATTACCATACCAGGACCGTCATTGTAACCATTTGTAGCATATTGATTGTCACCGTCGTTATACGAACCACCGCCCGCAGCCTCTTGTGTCCCAATGCAATAGCCACCACCTTCACCACCGGTATAGCCACCGCCACCACCACCAAGATGTATCCCAGAACCGCCTCCGCCTCCAAAACCACCATTCACATCGCCGTTATAACCGGAACTTAACGCGCATGTATTCCCATCACCGCCTAGACCTCCATTTAGAGGAGAAATACCACCAGCACCTGCGTAGCAATATGAAAAAGAAACACTGTCTCCATTGGAGTACCATCCAGCGCCACCACCACCGGCCCAATTGCAATCGGTGACTGCTCCCCCGTATCCAACCGAGACCATTGTAGAATGAAATCCTCCCGCATAAGAAATCTGACCATCCATGTAACTGTTACAGCCAGCGGACTCATTTCCTTCTCCACCACCACCACCAGCGATAATCAATGGTGCACTACCAATCCAAACAAAGGTTCCTCCACCACCGCCTTTTCCATATTCGGAGCCTACATTGGACACTTCTGGATTTTGACCTATCAAAATATGTACAACATCACCTGCTTGCAAATCAAAGTCACCTCGCACTTGGGCTCCATATCCTTTGCAATAACTTGCATTGGGATTATCTCCCCCAGATGCTCCTATTGCCTCAATGGTATAATTTCCAGTAGTGGGAACCACCCACTCTTGGATTCCTCCATTCAAAAGAACCATACTCTCCAATGAGGTTCCTGAGTATACATTATCGCACTGGGATTGTGATGGACCTGTCTGCCCCTCTTGACCACAGTTGGTAAATGTCGCCGTTCCACTCCATGGGAGTTGAACCGTTGCCGTAGCAGAGGCACTGCTTCCAGAAATGGTTCCATCACTCGGAGTTACGGTACAAATCCATGTATCTCCATCTCCCACATTGGTTCCCGAAATGCTATCGGTAGTATTCGAGGTGAGCACTCCGTTCTGTGTCCATTCATAGCTGTAATTCACACTTTGACCATCGGGTTCGACCGAGGTGCTGTCCAAAGAACATATCAGATCGTCTCCAGCCAAAGGAGCCGCGGGCGATATCGATACCACCGGGGCTGTTGGTGCACGATTTTCCACGGTCAAACTTGTGCTCGCAGAATCGTTTCCACCGTTGGAATCGTTTACCGAAGCAATACAAATAACAGTATCGCTCGGTAAAGCCGAGGTTGTGGTCAAATCCAAACTACTTCCACTCCCAACTGCTATCGAATTCAACTCCCAAGAATACGATGCACTGAGGTTTTCATCCGGATCAGTCACCACCGCCGAACAAGAAAGGACACCATCATTGTACACACCATTACTCGGAGAAATCGATACCGTAGAAACAACCGGATCAGTGTTTTCCACCATCACGCTAGCGCTGGATGTGGCCACTTCTCCATCGGAGTCGATTGCGGTTGCCACACACGTGATCGCATCGCCCACATCCGTATCATTTGCCGAGACCGTGTAGGAAATTCCTGTACCAATCGTATTCACACCGACACTCCAAGTGTAGCTTGGTGTCAGAATACCATCCGTTTGATCGCTTGCGCCGGCGCTGCACGTCAATATGCTTCCGGTAACAACGCCAATGCTTGGAGATATCGAGGTCGGTGTACCGAAAGAGGGGCCTGAATTATATACCATAACACTGGTAGAATCACTGGCAGAACCTCCATTTCCATCTGCAGAAACCACAGAACACACAAGGGTATCGTTTGCAGAAATGGAAACCGTACTCAAATCCAATTGTACTGAAGTGCTTGTGCTGCTGGTGCTCGCATAAATCGCTCCAGAATTTTGGTTGCTCCACTCAAAGGTCAAACTCAGTGGGTCACCATCACCATCACTGGAGCTTACCGAGCAAGTAACCGTATCAGTTGTGGTCGGTGTGAGCAAATCGATCGTCAGATCGTCTATAACGGGATCATTATTGAGGATTGTGATCGATGATTCTACATAATCTCCGTCGACATAACCATCGTTTGGGGTCACGCGAACCGTCCATGTCTCTCCTACGCTGGTTTCGCTTGCAGGTAGCATGATTCCGCTGTAGGTCCCTCCATTGCTTCCACTCCATTCATAGGAAAAAGAAACACTGTCGCCATCTGCATCCTCGGAATTGGCACTAACGGTCAACGTATCGACTGTATAGGCTTCGGTTGGTGCAATGCTAATCGTGGGTGCTGAGGGTGGAGTATTGATGCGAAGAGTTTGGGCAACCAACGACGTAAATCCATCGCTATCCGTTGCCGTTATGGTAAGGTTGTGTTCCCCAACACTTAATCCATTATATCCAAAGGCAATATTCCCACTAGAATCGGAACCTTGAGTCGAGAATTCTCCATCGATGTCCGACACCCATGAAATCGCGATATCGCTTAATATGTCTTCTTGATCTGCGACGGTACCAGCAAAAGATACAGAATTCCCCAACGAAAACACATCACCGGATAATGGAGCACTAAGCGTCAGACTCGGCGGAGTGCCAACAACAATTTGTACTCCTGCCGTACACAATCCACCTACTTCATCTTCTACCTTGAGAATGATGGAATGATTGCCAATAGAAAGCTGATCGGTGGTAAAACCAAGAGTACCATCGCTCAAAGGAGGAGCAGTATTGAGAACTCCATCAACATCGGATTCCCAGGCTACCGAAAGGAGGGCGTTGTTGATATCATCGTCTATTCCTGTTCCTTCAAAGGAAATGTTTTGCCCAAAAACAAATCCGCTGCTTGAATCTGGAGCCGTAATATCACACAAAGGATCGTTGTTGGGACCACCGACGGTAATCGCCAGATCTGCCACATTGCTCTTGCCAGTTGTATCTTCCACTCTCAAAGAGATGGCATGCTGTCCTTCCGACAAATTCAAATATCCGCTAATGGTACCATCACTGGTAGGAGGACTGCTCAAAGATAATTCCCCATCTAAACTCGATTCCCAAACATAGGAAAGGTCACTTGGCGCATCTTCGGCATCATTGATGATGGCAGAGAAATGCACCAACTGATCCGCGTAGTAAGAACCATCAACGGTTGGAGAGAATAATTCAATCGTGGGTGCTTCCGTTTCCAAAACCTGAATATTGATGCTTGACATGGTCGCGGCACCTTCGGGATCTACCACCTGGAGCTTGAGTTGAGTATCACTTGCTTCCAAGGCAATACGACACGATGTAGAAGAATCAGCTTCGGGCGTGTTTTCTGCACACAATTCTCGCGCATCTGTACTCCACTTCACCCTGAGATCAAGGGAGGAGTGATTATCATCCGCGACAAGCCCAATAAAAGTGTATTCCACTGACTCTAACAATTCGACTCCCTCTACATGTGAGGTAATCGTCGCAGTAGGATCTGAATTATAAATTTTTAACCCTTCTTCAGAACTTGTACAGGCGAAGAAGAATGGGACTAGACATAAATATCTCATAGAAACTCCAATCTTTCTATTCTAGAAATAGAATAAGATGTTGAATTCTCCTTGGCAAAAATCTATGGCTATATACTTCTATTCGGAACATTTTCGGTAAACTCATCTCTTGTAAAGAGAATATCGTAGATTAACCATCGGATAAAAAATAGAAGAGAGAGAAAAATGAATAGAATATCTGGACATCATGACTGAGATTTTGCATATCTTTTCGATCTCACTCCAGCATTACTGACCCAAAGACACTGACATTACAAACTTTTGAAGCCTAATATAACGATGTCACATATAGACGCTGTTCATATAGATAGGTCGAAGGGATTTCCCAAAAATTATCGGTCTGTAGCATGCCGGAAAAATTGGTATCGACAACACGATAACCAGACCATTCTCCTACTCCATAGCCACTAGGAGAGGATGTATATGATGTATAGTCGGGCGCTGAATCACAATTCCATCCTGCACCAACCAAAATCTGCTCTCCATCAAGAAGTGGCAAACCCACAACATCAGAAGTAACCCATCCCCCATTGCCATACCCAATTTGTAACTCTTCAAAGAGCAACATCCATTCTTGTGATGCATCCATACGAGAGAAAACAGAAAGCGTCACATCACAATAGGTGTATTCCAATCCAATATCAAAGGAGTCCAATGTAGAATTACCCACGACATCATAAATATTTCCTCGAAATGCATGATTGTTGGAATAGTTGTCAACAAAAACACCAGAGACAGTATATGCAATGGAACTACCACAAACCCCCATTGCACAGTTGTAATTCCCATCTTCTGTCGCACTATACGTAGAACTTCCTGCTTGAATATCATAGGGCGTATTATTGAGAACATCACAATGCGTCGTCATAAAATTAGAGTCTGTATCCATTACCAAACCCCATCCATCATTGTTTCGAATTCCATCAATATCATTAATTAACCCCGTACAAGACAAACTACTTGATTCCAAATATAGACCCCCTCCTACTGTAGCCGTGTTATCTTGAATCAATGTATCAACAAGAGAAATCGTACTGTCGACCGCATATAATGCTCCTCCCTCTTCTTCCGCTTGGTTGTCTTCAACTATAGAGGAATCAAGCGTCGCACTGCTCTGGGACAAATATAGACCTCCTCCTTTTATCCCGTTCGAAGTGCCAATATACAGATAAGTTCCTTCTATAATACTCTGTGAAGCATATAGTGCCGTACTCGTAGCATCTGTGATAGAGACATTGTTCAATGTTGCTGTGGTATTACTTAACGAAAGACCTCCAAGCAGTACAACATCTTCCATATATACAGAACCACTTGATTGTTGCACAACATACTCTTCTTGAGATTGCAAGATTACATCTCCAAGTCCATACAGCATAAGATCTGTACTACTATCTAAGAATATCTCATAGGTTCCAGAGCAAAAAAACAGAGACTGTGCATCATGGAGATCATATTCGTCTACAGACACAACATTGCTTCGCTCTCCTCCTTGAATCAATGAAGAAACCAGTCCTTCCTCTGTGGTTCCCTCATCGCAATCATTGTCTATCTGATCGCACACTTCTATAGCCTGCGGATGAATGGAAGGATTATCGTCATTACAATCATCATTGGTCAGGGCGTATCCAGTAGGAAGTGCACATCGCTGGATATCCACATCAAATCCTCCAAATCCATCTTCATCGACATCTTCGAAAAACCACGTTCCCGTCGTCCAATCAATGGTATCATCTTGATCATCGATCAACGAATCACAATCATCATCCAGCTCATTGCAAATCTCCTGAGCCTGCGGATGAATATCGGCACGAGTATCATCACAATCGGTTGTATTGAGCACAAATCCTGTTGGCTCTTGACACGCCTCTTGGGATACATTCACGTCACCAAACCCGTCATCATCGGTATCTGCAAACCACATCAACTGATCCACAGCATCAGTATCAACCACATCATCACAGTTGTCATCAATGTTATTACAAATCTCTGACGCTTGTGGATGTATCTGTTCACTTGTATCGTCACAATCGCCTTCTTCAAGAGAAAAACCATCGTGTAAAGAACAAACGATAGCTTCTTCCTTTCCAAACCCATCACCATCTGCATCAATGAACACATCAATACCAAGAGACAAATCTATCGATGTATCCATATCGTCGATAAAAGTATCACAGTCATCATCGATGTTATTGCAAATCTCTTGTGCTTGCGGATGAATCGATGAATTTTTGTCGTCGCAGTCCACATCTGAGAGGAAACCATCCTCATCGAAGTCGACAATGGGATTTCCTGCGTCATCTTTTTGTTGACAAGAAAACAGAAGAAGCCAAAAAATCATCATAAGCTATTGTTCTTTTGTAGAAAAACAATACATCATCGATAGAACTCCTTTACATAATGAGAAATACTGTGTTTTATCAACTTGTTGCCGAAAATATCTCTGCACTATCACCCCTCATTCTATCCATAATTTCCATCATTGTCATTATGTATAGTCTACCAAAAATTTCTAAATATCTAGCCGATGCAACAAAAGACAGTACATGGATTAACCGCTATCAAGCCATTCAAGTCTCATTAATCCTCTCCCTTTTGTTTGCTGGATTATCGGAACTCACATACGATTTGGACTTTACACGCATTGTGAATGAGCATCCACAACAACAACAACTTCTTTCTCAACTGAATCTATACAAAAAGATTGTAAGCCATATTTTTTTATTGCTCTGTGTTATTTTTTCTTTTCGTGTTGTGCGAGAGAACCAATACAAAAAGCTTCTCTCCACCCTTTTTCTGACCCTATTTGTATATCTCTCTCTCGCTCTATGGGAATATGTTCCTTTTTTTTGGGAACAAATCCGAACGATTCAACAAAGTCAGTATCACTCCATTTTGGCCATACCTGTTGCGATCATCATCGTCATGATGGGTCACTATGGTATGAAATGGATCATCTTCCCCATCCTCAAAAAAACCAAGACAGAATTCGACGATATTCTCTTCTCTTATTTGAGAATACCTGTTCTCGCATCTATCTTTCTATTTGGACTTAGCGCGGCGACCGTTGATTATCCTCTTCCCGCATTTTGGAAAGGATTTTTTCATTCTATCTATCTAAGCATTGCTGTCTTTATTTGGAGCAGAGCATTCTTCCTACTTTCTGCACTTGTATTAAAGCAACTTGAACAAAAACAAGGGAAGTACAAAATTGTTCAGCCACGGACACTTCCTATATTTTCCCTTCTATCTCGCATGATTGTCACAATCGTTAGCGTATATTGCTTTTTACTTGCGTGGGACAAAGATCCAAGCGGTTGGATTGCATCAGCAGGGATTATTGGAATCGCGGTTGCATATGCGTCACAAGACACTCTTGCCAGTTTTTTGGCAGGAGTTGCCATCTTGACAGATGCTCCTTATAAACTCAATGACTTTCTAATTTTGGAGAACGGCGAGCGTGGAAAAGTTACCCATATCGGATTTCGAAGCACAAGACTTCTAACACCAGATCATGTGGAAATCATCATTCCCAACTCTCTAATGTCCTCTACACAAATAAGCAACATGAGTGGTGGGAGTATCAAACATGTTCGGATTGATTGTGCTGCAGGTGTGGCATACGGAAGTGATATCGATGAAGTTCGCCGTATTCTCTTCGATATAGCTTCAAGAATTGATCATCTCGTGAAAGACAATGAAAAAACCAACCCTGAAGTTCACTTTGTCTCTATGGGAGCCTCTAGTCTTGATTTTGTGTTGCGTATTTGGATCACAAATCCACTTTATCTAAGAGAAGTTCAAGACCAGGCCAACACACTCATCTACAAAGAATTTACGAAAGCGGGTATCGAGATTCCATATGCAAAACAAGACGTGTATCTATATAATATGTCCAAAGACAAGAACACTTAGCTTTTATTTATCCAGAAGCTCCACAATTCGGTTCTCAAGCTTTTGAATATGTCCTCCTCCAATAAAAACATCTTGGATAATGCCCTTATCATCTATGAGATAAGCCGTGGGTAAAGCTTGAACAGAATACATCCGAAACGCATCGTAACTACGATTTGATCCTAAGCCATAGGGTATTTTAAATCTTCGTGCAATCGGACGAATCTTCGCCTCCGGCTCATCGGTAATTCCGATAATCTTCAGCCCCTTTTCCGCATACTTTTCGTGCAACTGACGAAAATGCGGCATCATCATCAAACAGGGGCCACACCACGTCGCCCAAAAGTCCAACAAAACAACACTACCTGGCTCTGGTGTAAAATTTATCTCTTCGCGTGTATCGAAATCTACATACGTAAACGATTTTGCCGGCTGCCCCAAAAACATATTTCTTTGGAGCTCACGCTCAGCTGGTCTCGCTCCCAACATCACCCGTACATCCTCATCAACTTTGGAACCCTTGTGTAAGACACGGTGAAGCGTAGCTACATCACCAGCATTCTTTGATTGAATCTGTGCAATGAACTTTTCTTTGGTATCGACACGAACACCGTCAATGTGTGAATAAACATCTCCTGCTTCCACACCATAATGCGAAGCTGGAGAATCTTGTACAACCAAATCCACCTCTATCAACGGAGCATCAAATCCAAGATTTTTACTGGAAAATGCATCACGCTCTTGAAAACGAACACCGAGCCATCCTTTTTGTATGCGCTGCTCTTGCATCATGACAGGAGGATCTGCATGGGCAGCAGAAGAGAAACCGATTAGAAAAGAAAATAACCAAAACATATACGCCCCTAAGTTATATTTCATAAAACACATTGTATGATATCTTTATTCAAAGCATTATGCATTGTACTCACTCAAACCACATCGTCTAGCCATGCATTATCCCCAAGACCCAGATAGCAGCTCCGAAGAAGATTCTATATCCATTGAAGAGCCCTCCAAAGAAAGAACCTTTCTATACGAAGAAGATATCTTTGAGGAATCACAAGATGAGACCATGCTTAGCCCTCCCCTTTATTTAGAAGAATCTATTTCTGAATCGATTGAGTATGCTGAAGATGAAATGGAATCAATGAGCCGAGACCTTCTCTCTCCGTTCCATTCTTCAGACAGCGAAGATTCTTCAAAAGCAGATTAGGATCCTCGATACGTTGAATATGCAAAGGGGCTGAGAAGTAATGGTATATGATGGTGCTGTTCTGGATGATACACCTGAAATGTTATGACAGCCTCGGGATAAAAACCATTGATTCCAAGTCGATTGTGATATGAGCCTGTATCAAAATGCATTTGATACACACCTTTGTCCAATACGCCTGTTAACAGATTACTAATTCTGCCATCATCATCGGTCACACCATGTGCAAGCAGCACAAACCGACCTTCTTGTTTTTGAAAGAGTTGAACGGATACGCCGTCCGCGGGAACACCTCTGTGGGTATCCAAGATATGGGTAGTAATGGGACTCATGAACCTAATTTCTCCAAACGAATATGTGTTATTTTAGCCTGTTCTCGTGCTGCAATACGAAGCTCTATCTCTGGTTCATTGGGCAAACGCTGTTCCAAAATTTCTACCATTTCTTTCGCGCTCTTTCCTGTTGCACACACAATAAAAATATATCCAAAACGATCCAGATACGCTTTATTTCCATGTACCAACCGATCAAGAATCTTCTCACTAGCTTGGGATACTCCCGCTTGCTCTCCTGATGACCACGATGCTGTATTTTGAAATTTTTTGCGTAAATGCTCTTTGGATGCCCCAATCTGAGGATGATGAGTAAAAGCTTCTAAAAAATCTTCTTTTTGTAACGAATTCCACACTTCATCAGCCTTTTTATGTAGATCTTCATCACCAGAAAACGGAAAAGCCTGAGACATGCCATCTACCCACCTTGTTGAACCACAGCATAGCAAAAGTGCTTTTCGACGTTCTTCTTGTGACAATGAGTATAGATATTCTACGATCATGATTTCCTCTTCTCTTTTTAACTTCTTGCAAGATCATAGAAAAATCTAACATTATTGTTCTTCATCGCAACCCACTATTGCGGTATCGAAGCACCTGTATCAACCCATGAGATAACCAGTGCTCGTTCTTCTTCTGTCATTTCGGTGTAATTTCCCGGAGGCATAATATTGGTGGAGAGTTGCAACCTGATCTTGGCTGCTATTTTTTGAACGACAGCAGGATCGTTAAACATAACTCCTTTGGGTGCACTTGGAAGCAATGTTGGACTCTTCGCATGACAACCCATACAACGCTCTTTGATGATGGGCTCCACCTGATCATAAGAAATACTTGCCTGTATATCTTCTGTCGATTTCGAAGTAGGGCGGATGACAAAAGCCAAAGCAAGAATCGCAACACTCGCTACCGGTAAAATCCATACATTGAGATGTCCTTTTGATTTTAGATTAAAGTAGTGTCGAATTCCAGCACCGATTAAAGCAATCGCCGCAAGAACAGCCCAATTAAAAGCATGACCAAATGTCATCGGAAAATGATTGCTTACCATGATAAACAATACCGGAAGCGTAAAATAATTATTATGCAACGAGCGTAGCGCTCCTGCATCACCCAATGAAATATCGGGTTCTTCTCCTGCAATCATTGTATCAACCATGACACGCTGGTTGGGAATGATGACAAAAAATACGTTGGCCGCCATCATTGTTCCAATCATCGCGCCGATTTGAATGTAGGAAGCTCTTGGCGTTAATATCTGAGAATATCCGTATGCAGCACCTGTAAGTAAGGAAAAACCCAAAATAGCAAATAACACTGGATTTTTGGTCAACGGAGACTTGCACAACAAATCATATGCTATCCATCCACCGATAAGCCCACCTACACTAAGTGCGATACCCTGCCATGGCTCCAGACTATCCGCGCCCATACCAACAAGGTTCATCTTGGCGTTCCAATAATACACAACACTGAGTAAGGAAAAACCAGAAATCCACGTAAAGTAGGCTTCCCACTTAAACCAGTGTAATGTTTTGGGAAGCTCCTCTGGCGCACCATCGTATTTGCGAACCTGATAGAAATGCCCACCGTGCACGGCAAAAAGTTCCCCCTTAATTCCCTCTTGTTTTTTTTCGGGTTCTCGTATGTTGTGATTGAGCCAATTGAAGTAAAAAGAGGTTCCAATCCATGCTGCTCCAGTAATGAAATGTAGCCATCGAATCAATAGGTTGAGCCAATCCGCGATATAACCTTCCATCTTCTCTCCACATATACTCAAGAAAGTAGTATTCTACAAAAAGAACATACTCTATGTCAAGTGATTGATATGTACTATTTTATGGAGCTCATATGTCGATTCCCTACTACGAGGACTTTCTTCCTCTCTCATTGATACAGCGATGCAAACAAAAATACACACCTGTTTCATCAGTGGAAAACCTCTATGTCGACCCGCAATTGCTCGAAGAGTTTTCGGATATTGAAACCCCACAAGCCTTTTCTTTTGTCTGTTCTCTTTATGATAAAATCAAGATTCGGCTCCACACAATTCTCTCTCAAAGAGCCATCGATCGAGCATTCTGTGATACATATACAGCCCAATGCGTACAAAAAAACCAAAATATAGACTTCTCAAGTCCTGAATATCAAACGGTTATTGGCGCAAAGGATCAAAATGGGCGTATTATTGTCGGTCCATCCAACACAAAAAAACGAAATCAAAAAGTCCACATCCCCGATTTTCTCAAGGGAGACCAAGTCACATTATTCGGTCCTCCAGATACAGAAAAGATGTCTATTAATGCCATGAACTCCATGCATAGAGCGTTAAAAAACGAACATCCTTTGATTAAAGAGTTGGTAGAAGAAAGTGGTCAAGTTCCCCGATGGGGAGCTGATAATGAAGATTCCAAAACACCGATCATGCGCTCGTTCTTACACGCCTGCAGAAATCTTATCGGATGCTATGAAGGAGACCTCGCTTTTGACGACCCCAAAAATGGAAAGCAATATCGCCTTACAGATTCAGGAAGAGCGATACCCATAAAGCGCATCCCTGGTCTTGCTCTCCCCGATGGCGCTCATATTTACAATGATCAACCACTCCCCCTTCATCTATTCGATTTTGCTATGCATATGTTCCACAACTGGAATCGCCCGCAGTCTTTGATCTTTTACATTCCCAAGCTCGAAAATGAAGAAGAAGCCGCCTACATCCACTTTCTTATCGACCAAGCGGAAACCATGCTCCAGCAGCTGCACCCCTCCTATCAAAAAGGCTCGGTTGGACTATTCATTGTCTTTGAAAACCCGCGTGCCATTTTCAGAATTCAGGAGATGGCCGATGCACTCTACCCGTACTTCGTCGGCGGAAGCTTGGGATGGCATGACTTTCTCGCCTCCACCGCGCGACTGTTCAAATATGACCCGAACTACCGTATTCCTGTCAAAGCCGACCCCAATATCGTTATCAATCACATCAAAGAGTCTCATCTAATCCTAAAACATGCACTTGCACCCATTGGAGCGATATCGATTGGCGGTATGTATGGAACTTTATATGAAGAAGGAAATCCAAAGTCATTTGAAGTGTGTATGGTCGGATATATCAAAGATGTCATTACACAGCTCAAACGAGGGTTGGATGGTTTTTGGGTTGCCCATCCCAATTTCGTTCGAATCGGAATCGCACTGGTCTACGCGTGGAGATCGTGGCAAAAAAATCCTCAGGATACTCGTTTTGAAAATCTTCTGCAGATTCTCGTCCCCAATCCGGTGGAACAAGAACCACTACGCGCATTTGTCTTTGGGGATGATGTGGAGGGACTCAGTCCCGACGATGCGTTATACGCTCGCGGTGTTCTCGCAGCCGATATTGAGGAATCCGAGCTCATCTCCAACAGCGATGAATCCGAGCTTCGATACAATATCTTTCAAGCGCTGCAATACATCACAGATTGGTTGTGTGGAAATGGATGTGTTGCACTTCCTGCACAGATTACCAATTCAGCAGGAGAAAGCGTCTTTGTGCGGATCATGGACGACCTCGCCACCACAGAACGCTCACGATGGGAACTTTGGGCAGAGGTATATCACAAACGGGTATCCATCGAAGAATTTCGTAGGCTTCTCCGTGATGAAGCCGACTTTATTCAGAAAGACCAAGAGCGTGCAGACAAGCGTATTCAGGTTCGATGGATCGGAGAAGCCGCCAAATGGTATCCAAAGGCGGTTGAGATGCTGGACAGACTGGTCACCGATGAAGAACCGGTGGAATTTGTCTCTCAGCTTTTGATGCGCGAGTTGTATACAAACGAATAGAGGAATCTTTTATTTGATTTGGATCAATCCTGAAAATCACCAAATCTGTATGCATATGGAATATCAATTTTTTTGTGGTATATTTTGATTTGTATCAAGATAGGAAGCATTGTGAAACAGAGACGCCCACAGGAAACACAAAAAATAACAAAGGAATCGTCTCCATTGGAGAGTCTCAAACATACACTGAGCAATTCCGCACTCCTCAAGATACTCACCAACCGTGCTGATTGGGACATTCAAAAAGAAGGAACATTCTCCGACCCTAAAAATGCAGACCTCTCGCACACGCTTGACGACATCAGCAAAGAAGCAGAAAAGGCTGGTATGGATCTTGGAAGCTATATCATGGAGGAACTCGCATTTAAACCATCCTCTCCCAAAGAAGCGGACGATATCGTGCGGGTGTTCATCCCCGGACTCAACACCCCCGAAAACGAGTCGGCTCGACGAACGCAATACTATGCGGATCAATATGGCCAACCCATGGCACATATCCACAATGGAACCAATCTGGATTCTGGACTTCCCATGTCCGATCAAATTGACTACGTGGCCGCCATGATGGTCCGGCAAAAACTAAAAGATACCGAACTCATGAAAACATGGGAGAAAATACTTCAATCCAACTTCTCGCAAGCACAGCCCAAAGAGATCCATGCACTTCTCTACTCAGATGGTTCGATTGGCGGAATTCGAGGCATTGAAAACTTCCGACGAAACGAAATCGAACGACGACTCGCCAAGCTTCCGCGCAGTCAGCGACACACCAAACGTGAAGCGGTAACCAAAGAGGTCGAATATCTTTTAAAGAAATATCTTTTCGTTGAGCTACATGGAAATGCATCACCCAATCTACCTGTTGGCCCGCAATACCTCATCTGGACAGACACTGAAGATCAGATGACCCACAACAAGCTTCCTTTTGGATTGGGGGATATGGGTCTTCACGGTGGGAACAAAAGCGACACACCAAATGCTTCCTATGTCGACTACGATGGACCGTTTTCTGGAGTAAACGCACACAATCTCGCTGCCGGTGGCGTTCACGCCGTAACAGAAACCCTCAAGATCAACAATGTACAAACCACCAAAGAGCTATACCAGAAAACACAAAATGGAGAACCAATTATCATGCCCAAAAACATTCAAGGTGATGAAAAAGAGCTTTGGTAAACTACTCAAACGGATTGAGAAAGACAAAGATCATTCCCGTATTGGCGCCGTTCACGTTGTTTCCTGAAGCACCGAGGATGAGGTCTTTCACACCATCATTGTTGAGGTCTCCCGGCGCCAGAACCGATCCACCAACATAGTTGTTGCTCTCTAACCCCATATATGACAAACTACTACTGGCCAAGTCGTGTGCGCCAAGCCCAATGTCCGAGCTGTAGTACACATAGGCTTTGCCCGCATTAAAATCCGCTTCTCCATTCAGTGGAGAGCCGATCAAAAGCTCCTTCATGCCATCTCCGTCCAGATCATTGATCGAGGAAAGACCGGTTCCGGCTTCATCTCCCGCAGCTTCTCCGTAGAAATATCGAGACATGGTAGACAAAGACATGGAGGTGGATAGCATGGCAGAATTGGTGATGAGATACACCTTTCCGCTGTTATTTCCATTCACATCACTGCCTGGTGCTGCTACCAAAAAATCGTCGAGTCCATCTGCAGTCACATCACCACATCCCTCAATCGTTGTTCCTGATTGATCTTCTGGGAGCTCTCCAACAAAAGCCAAATCACTCAAAGAGAGAGGAAGAGAAAGTGATGATAAAGAAGCACCATAAATGAGATAGGTCTTTCCTGCATCCAATCCAACATCATCATTTTTTGGAACACCAATGACAATATCATCAAGTCCATCTCCATCGACATCACCAACACCAGTGGCATATTCTACCTCGTCGTATACTCCTTCTCCATAAAAAGAAGCACTTGCTTCCGAGACAGAATAGCTGATTCCACTCAGATCACTCCCATGGAACAGATATACCTTTCCTGATCGATTTCCTCCAGCATCAGAATACGGTGCTCCTATTAATAAATCATCGAAACCATCCGCATCCACATCACCAGCACTACCCACATGGGATCCTGCAAGATCTACTTCGTTCTCTCCGTAAAAAATTATATCCGCTGATGAAACGGAAGAAATACCACTGGGTATGGTTGCCCCTTTGAATAGATACACGGCACCACTTGCATTCCCTGCAAAATCAGAGAAAGGAGCGCCAATCAAAAAGTCAAATCGCTCATCACCATCGATATCCCCAGCTGTCGACACCGATGTTCCTGTTTTATCTTCGGCTGCAGCACCCAAAATCTGTAGATCTGCTTGGGTGATATCATAGCTACCATCTGTCATATTGATTCCCGACAAAAAGTATACTTTTCCTGCACCAATATCTACGTCATCGCTTTCGGGACTGCCCACCAAAAAATCGGCATATCCATCACCATCGACATCACGAACCGCTGACATAATCGATCCGAGCCTATCACCTGCTTCTTCACCACGATATTCTATCTGAGCGGATGAAATATCGGTTTGACCATCAATAATACCATTACAGTTGTTATCTATCTCATCACCATATAGCTCATCCGAAATGGGAGAAACACTGCTTAGAGAATCATCACAATCTGTTCCAGAGGCAATATTGAGTTTCACCACACAGCTGGTTTGACTACTCCATAAGAGATATGTCCCATATACATCACCAGTCGTTGGAGATGGTCCATCAGAGACAAGAGTAGCTCCATCCGGGGAAAAAAGCGTATAGCTATTTTCTTCTTCTCTTGTCCCGGCAGTGTACTGCAGCAGAAAACTACTTCCATCTGAGATACAAATGGATGCCGTTTCGCTGGCACCACCATTCTCAGAAACAGAATAGGTGCCAATGGAAATATTATTCTCGTATGCGGTAACATAACCTCCATTCCAACCATCTCCCCAACTATCATTCATCTCTAGCGTATAGCAGCAACTCTGATCTTCCCCATACCCGTCACCATCAAAGTCACGCATGCATTCCGTTGTCGAATCAAGATATGCAGCACCAGGATACACAAATGCATCGGAATCATTACAATCATCATCACATGTAGAGAAACCATCTGCGTCTGTATCACTTTGATTATACACAGCAGACATATCATCACAATCCGAATAGCCATCTGCCGGCGTTAATCCTTTCCATATCGAACCATCTTCAGAACAGGCGACAGAACCATCACCATCCACATCCCTTTCAGGAATCGGCGGAAGAGATGGATCATAGTCCTCATCAAAACAATTGTTGTGCTGTCCGTCACATCGCTCTTGTGCATTGGGATATACGGTATTGTCTTGGTCATTACAGTCATCCACACAAGAAGTAAACCCATCGCCATCCTCATCAAGACGATTGAGGCTCGCATCCGAATCATTGCAATCTCCATCACATGTAGAAGAGCCATCACCATCATTGTCTTCAGGCGTTAAAAATGCGGAGCTATCATCACAATCCGCAACACATGAGACATAACCATCACCATCAAGATCACTATGATTGAGCCGCGCATCAGAGTCGTCACAATCAATACCGGAAACAACACCATTGGGAGGAGTAGAATCTCCCCATCCATCTCCATCTGCGTCAAGCATACACTCCGATGAAGATTCTCGCTCTGCTGCACCTGGGTGGATCAAGGGGTTGTCATCATCACAATCTCCTGCACATGTATGAAAACCGTCACCATCGTGATCCGTAAAATTGATGCGTGCATCGGAATCATCACAATCTCCATCACATACACCAAGACCATCACCATCCACATCGTCATTGTTCATCGCCGCATCCAGATCGTCACAGTCCGTTCCTGCTGCAACACCAAATACTGGCTCTTTTGCTCCCCAACCATCACCGTCAGCATCCGTCATACATGCAAAAACAGCCTCTCTTTCTGCAGATCCCGGAAAGGTAAATGCATCGATATCATCACAATCTCCTTCTTTTTCCGTGAACCCATCTCCATCATCATCGATGGCCAAAGGATCCGGAAGGGGCTCTCCGGTATCGGTTTCTTTGTCCGCACAGGCCCCCAAAATCCAAAAAAATCCACTTAGCAATGCCATCATGATATACACACCTCTATTTCACAACTCGTCTATTTCTATTCTAGTACAGAATCTTTTCAAAGACGAATCCAACATTTCGCGATACATTATTGTGTACTTTGGAGAATACATCATGCTGTTTCTGATATCACTTGCATGCAAATCAACCATAAATGAAGAAGACTTTGATCGTCTTGATGTCTTTTGCGATACCCCAGAAGAAGCATATGCTGAGGAATACATCGCAGGAGGAGCAAGTGGAAATTCCGGAAAACTTCAGGCTCAACTTATGTCTGATGCCGACTACCCTCGCGATCTCACCTATATCGAAAAGTCCACGTATATCTTAGAAAACCTCGATGTTGGTGGGGGTGAATCTAGAGGTCAAGCAGATGCCATTGGTACCATTGAAACCATTAGAGGAGAAGGAAACTGGTCGATGCGTATAGAAGGCCCCACAGGATGCCTAGGGGATGTCTCTTTTGAGATCCAAGCAGGGCAAACTCTGAATATTTGCGTACCCCTTATCTGCGAAGAATAAACGTGTTCCCTCCTAGGATGCCCGGAAGCTATCTCGTTTTGGAGCTTAGCAATCGTTGTAATCTAGCATGCGTTCACTGCGCTGTTTCCGAAGACGCTCATCCGCACTATGATCGATCTGGATCAATCGATCTTAATATCGTCTATTCGCTCTTTTCCGATCTTGCTCAAGCCCGCCTGCACTTTGACACACTCATTCTTTTTTGGCTGGGAGAACCCCTCCTACACCCACACTTTCAGTCGATCTATCAACAAGCTCTTCGCTTTGCTGCACGAGATAATATCTTTTCACGAATTGAAGTGCACACCAATGCTGTGCGAATGGACTTCAACATTATCGATGCCTTACTCAATTCTGCACCGATTCCACAGTCGATACACCTATCTTTGGATGCCGCCACTGCTGACACTTATAAAACAATAAAAGGGAAAGATCAATTCATCGCAGCTGCTCGACACAGCGCATTCTTTTTCCGCACCAAAGTAGGACGCGGTGCTCGATGGCCAAGACCTGTGTTCCAATATATTTTGGGTAAGAACAATCTCCATGAAGCCGTCATGTTTCAAAAACACTGGTGTGACCTAGGAACCGAACTACATACACCTGTTCGTGTGGTCGCTGGACATGTTCCACGAGGAGATGATCCCATCGTATTCTTTCGGCAAAAAGACTGTCCTACCCCTGAAGAACAAGCACAAGAAAATACACTTTTCTCCAATTTTGCACAGCAGCAAAAACTATCTCTACCCCCCAAATCCAAAAAAGAAGTCCCCTGCACAAATCTACATCCATGTTCGGGGTTTTGGAAAAGCCCTGTTATTGACTGGCAAGGGAATCTCACATTCTGTACACGAGACAATACTCTTGAAAATAGTGTCGGCAACATCCAAAAAACCTCTTTTCCCGATCTCTGGTTTTCAAGCACTACGCAATCCTTTCGCGAAAGAGTTGCAAAAGGAGACTACAAAGATCTTTCCTTGTGTCAAAGCTGCTTTATCCCTCGCAGCCTCAATCATACGGAGATATCTTCCGATGAAATCGCGGACTTCGCGGCATATGAGCGTGCACTATGAAACAGAGGGCAGCCAACTGGATAGAAGAAAAGCTCAATGCACTTGAGCTACGTAGAGCCCCTTCTTTACCCAAACAGATCCATCTTTCCATCACTGATCGCTGCTTTTTGCCATGTCTGCACTGCGATATCTGGAAGAATGATACCGTTGACTTATCTAGCGACATCTGGTTGTCTGTCATCGATCGACTAGGAAAATGGTGCGCTCCGGGATCCATTAATTTTGTTGGTGGTGAAACATTGCTCTGCAAGGATTTAGAGAACCTCATAGCACATGCAGGGAGCTATGGATTTGAAACAAGCTTCAACACGAATGGATGGCTTGTCACCCCCAAAAGAGCGGAGGCCCTTGCCAAAGCAGGAACGAAAACAGCCTACGTTAGTCTAGATGGATATGACAAAGAAACGGTGGATCACAGTAGAGGAAGAAAAGGAAGCTATGAAAAAGCCCATGAGGCCATCTCTTTCTTTCAAAGACACCCCAACATTCAAGTCGTTATCGCAACCATTCTTCACACACAAAATGCGGACCAAATGCTCCCTATGCTAAAGTGGGCACATAAACATCATATTCAAATGGTCATCCAACCGTTGTACCAAAACTTCGGAAACAACTCATACAATCCCGATTGGTGGAAAACCTCAGATTTTTGGCCCCACGCTGGTGAACAACAAACAGAACTCTGCTCCGTGCTGGATGCGCTCATTCGAGAAAAAGAAAAAGGAATGCCTCTGCTAAATGACTCCAGACAGCTGCACGCCATGCAATTTCATTTCCAACACCCCAGTGTAGATTCTGGTCTGAGTTGTCGAGCAGGTCACAGCGACCTGAGCTTTGATCCACAAGGAAATATCCGCTTATGCTACTTTTTGGAGCCTGTTGCAACCATCTTCGAGCCAGCATCCTTTGCCGACATCTGGGCTCGTTTGGGTACACTCCGTCGACGGTGGCAAGTTTCTCGTTGTGAGCGGCACTGTAATCTACTCAACTGTAATTTTGATCACTCATGAACTTATTTTATTTTTGCACAATATTTTTGTCGGGAAACAACGCATACAGTGATCCCCTCATCAAACTCTCTCTCTTAAGAGTCGAAAGTACATCACTTCAAAAAGAGATGGAATACGTGGTCTGGACTCCGACAGCACCTCCACCCAAAGGAGGATATCCACTATTGGTCATGCTTCATGGGTTGGGAGACACTGCAACAAACTGGTCTCGAACATCCGTGCCCAAAACCTATACCAAAGCCCTAGAAGAAGGCCTTGCTCCACACATTGTCATCATTCCAGATGGAGAACGGGGCTATTGGGTTGATCACATGGGAAGCAACCTACAATACGAATCGTGGGTTCTTGAGCTTATAGATATAGTAGAACAACAATACCCTATTACAGAAGATTTGGGATTTCGAACAATCATGGGACTATCTATGGGTGCATGGGGGGCACTGAGTATTGGGTTGCGGAACCCTCACGAATTTGGACAAATGATTGCCATGAGCCCAACCGATGTATTTATCGCTGCCGAAAAGACTCCTGCATCACCATTGTATACGATTCCTTTTGGAGATCCAGTACATGCACCATTCGTATCCTCCAAAGAACCAAGAGAATGGATTATGCGTGGTGCTGGTACCGAACAACGAATCGCATTGATCTATGGAAGCGCAGAACAAGATAAGTTTTCCAAAGGAGCAGAACGATTGATCAATACAGCAAAAGCCAACGATATTGATATCTCCGTACTGGTTGTCGATCATGGCAAACATTCATGGAAAAGTACCTGGCAACCTTCATCCTTTTTGTGGTGGATGCGTTGGCTCTCGGACATTCAAAATCCATAGCATTATTCAGGAACATCATTTTCGGTGAGCCACTTGGTGAGATCTTCTCCATTCTTTTTGAGTCCATCAATCGCCTGACTTTTTGCAATATCTTCGGGAACAGAAAATTCTCCCAGAAGAATCCCAGCCCACGAAGCCGCAATCATTTGCGTTTCTCCAGATGACGTAGGAAGCGCAGCACCAATATAGAAATTTGCCGTCATGTTTGCCCAATCTGCACTACTTTCTGCATCACCATCCATCCAGCTTCGCTGTACAAATGCCATGCCCTCACCATACTCAATCCATCGCAGTTCATTGATATACCGACTAAGCATTTCCACTCCAAAGGGTAAGCTGGATTCGATCGTCGATCGAAAACGGAATGTTGGACACTCTTGAGCAAGAAAACACTCAAGTTCACTTAGATGTTCTCGTTCATAAGAGATATAATTTGCGGTATATACCTCCGCTCCGTTCACAGCCGTATTGCAGTATGCAATATTTCGAGAAGAAAAAGGAACGGTGTACTGAACAGCGACACCATATAGATCCGGATCTTCTATAAAGCTCTCTGGAGTAGAGTCCAGCGCTTCTTGAGAAAGCTGTTTGACGGTAAAGCCTTCCCTTAGCTCTGCTTCATTTTCCTGTGCAAAGAGATACATATTGTCAAGTCCTGCCCGCAATGAAGCATCTTCTTCATCCATGGTATGTACAAATACATAAGAGAGCAGATCATTGAGATCTTCAGGTGCTTCAATCGGTGCAGAACAAGCAAACAAAAAAATCATACTCTTCCTCTTACAATCATACGTCTAACAAGATTGTATCATGAAAATATGCAAAGGGAGAATTACCACTCAGCGCACGCCTACGATTTTATGTGTTTGTAAACTCAACTTCCACTGTGGATTTTGTAAACAGTATTCCAACGTTTGTTGAAGATATTCGTTGTTTTTCTCTGTTGCCATCGGCTGTATAAAGAAATGCATGAAATCAAGCTGGGTAAAATGAGAAGGAGACATCTCTTCTTCTATTTGAGGATACACAAGCTTTAATTCATGTCCAAATGTTTGTACAAGAGAAGTTCTGGGCTTGGGACTCACGCAAATCCAGTCTATGCCATCGGGAACTTGTCGGGTTCCATTGGTTTCGACGCCCACTTCAAAACCTCGTTCGTGACAGGATTGCACGAGTTTA
>NYTD01000326.1 GCA_002683315.1 Deltaproteobacteria bacterium
CATTGGGTATTGTTGTTTTTCCATTGGGTATTGTTGTTTTTCCATTGGGTATTGTTGTTTTTCCATTGGGTATTGTCGTTTTTTTCTTGGATTGTATAGGTTTTCTATGGTCTGCATTGGGGATTTGGCTCGGAGCGGATTCGTTAGCGATAGTGGACGTGTTTTCTTTTGGTCCGATATCGGCGGGAATAGGATTTGGAAACGGTTGAGCGATCATGAGAGCTTGATCAACGACGTTTGATGGTTTAGGAGAGGGGGCTTCTTCTTTGGTCGTAGGTGTTGGCTCTTTACTGGTGGCATGTTTTAATGCTTCAAACTGAGCAAAACTCAATGCTTGTATTCGGACCTTTTTTTTCGTTGCTTTATCTCTGGCTTGTACACTCAGTAATCCTCCTTCATTCAAAGTAAAAATAGCCTCTACTTTGGTTTGTCCTTTGAGAGTGGGTCTGAGATTAGAAAAAATGAATACTTGGATTGATTCGTTGTTGTGTGCCAAAGGACTATTTCCTTGATAAAGATGCAATACGATACTGGTTTGCATATCTCGAACTGTAGGAAGTGTTCGTTGGATTTTGGCAGGAAGAAGGATACCGTGTTGAAAAAGAGGGGCTATCATGCCATCACTTTTTCGTACTCCTATTGTTAATGGAAGACGATCTTGTAATGTCAGGTCCGAAGTCTCTTTTTGTGTGAGTGACTTCGCCATTAATGCAGCACCTTTTGCAACAACCTCTTTTGGGTGAACATTTTTGGATGGTGCGTATCCTAGATTTTTTTGCAATTCCATGTGAATGCGCGGCATCAAAGATTGTCCACCGACAAGTAGAACTTCGTCTAGATCTTTGGGAGTATAAGACAATTCTTTTAGAATCAACAGTGTTGTTTCAATCGTTTTTTGTATGAGGTCAATGGTCAGAGCTTCAAGATGTGGTCTGGTCAGTGTATATGTAAAAATAAATTCTTCTTCCTCTTCTTCGACATACAAAGGGAGAGAAATATTCGTAGCCAACGCAGAAGATAGCTTGATTTTACAATCTTCTGCTGTCTTTCGAAGTATATGTAGGGCGCCTTTATCGAAGGCGAGATCATATCCATACTCTTCATAAATGTGTTCTAGAAAGAAAAGCAAGAGTCGATCATCAAAATCCACACCTCCAAGTTGAGGGTTTCCTCCTGAAGCAAGGACTTCAAAAGATCCATGTTTAATTTCGACAACAGATAAATCAAAAGTACCACCTCCCAAGTCATATACAGCGATACGTTTATTTATATTTTTCTTTTTTCCATATGCGAGTGCTGCTGCTGTCGGTTCATTGAGGATTCTCAGAACATCGATACCTGCGAGCTCACCTGCTTTTTTAATTGCACTACGTTGTTGTTCATCAAAATATGTCGGGACTGTTAGCACAGCTTCTTGTACTTCATGCCCTGTATGTTCTTTGGCGACTGCACAGAGTTGTTTCATAATCGCGGCAGAGATCTCTTCCATTGTAAATACTTGGTCCAAAATAGGGATCAAAGCATTTTGTTCTCCTCCATCAATAATGTCATAGGTGAAGAGTTGTTGTAGCTCTTCCGCTCTATGGAAGTTTCTACCGATAAGACGCTTGGATGCAGATATTAGTGCTGCGGGATTTTTCTGTGCACGAGCTTCTTCACCTATGAGTGGTTTTCCTTGATCATCGAGTGTAAAAAGAGACGGAATGGATGTCTCTTGCTCATACATTGGTACCATACGCACTTGATCTTGATCTGTATATGCGATTGCGCTGTTGGTGGTACCCAAATCAATGCCAAAAGCAGGTGAGGAAGACACGATTACTCTCTACTTTGAAAAATGTTGGAATAAGGATTTCGGCCAATCCATTCCGCGAAGGTATGCTCTTGGACCTTCTTTTGGAGTTGATATGACTTTACCGATTTGGGTGACCCGTACACGATATCGTCGCGCAACTTGTCGTATAAGTTGCTCCATATCTGGATTTGCCGTAAACAAGAATTCATAGTCTTCACCAAACGAGGTTTGATATGCAAGTGGATCTTTTATATTGGCGATCGCCGGTCCTTTGTGAATTACATCTGCATCAATATACGCGCCTACATCACTGGCTTCACAAAGTCGCAATAGATCTTTGTGTAAGCCATCGGAGAGATCCATCATGGCAGTGGGGATTCCAATACTGCCCAAGTTAACAATCATCTCGATTGGAGGGCGAGGACGACGGAGTCGGCGCAATCCTTCCTCGTTATTCTTTTCAAAAAAACCAGCGGCAGCTTCTCCAAGATTACCTGTGACGAAGACACCATTACCTATTTCAGCACCGGACCGCCAGATTGGTTTCGTTCTTCCAATACCGCCCATTGTCATACTGATAATAATTGGGCCATTTGTACGAACAACGTCTCCTCCAACGAGGACAATACTCCATGTGCTCAATGCCATTCGCATCCCGCGAGCAAAACTTGCGATCCATTCAGGTTTTATTGATTCAGAGACAGAGATGTTCAGTGTAGCCCAGTTTGGAGCTCGTCCCATTGCTGCGATATCGGAGGCATTTACAGCAACAATCTTCCAACCAACATCTTCAGCGCTTAGGCGATCATCAAAGTGCACTCCTTCTACCATAGTATCTGTAGAGACGACCTGTTGATCAGCAATGAGTGCACAATCATCTCCGATTCCGTTTTGTAAAGGAGCTTTTCTGCATTGAAGTGTTAATTCTTTAATAATTGATTCTTCTGTCATGGTGTTACTCCTCTGGTGCTAACCATGGGTATATCCCATCTTTTTTTAATTCAAGGAGAATTAAAGCGCGATCTAACTCTCTATCCTCTCGAAACCGTAATCCTCCAGTGAGTGCTTTGGATATGCTTTGTGTCTGAATGTTCGATTGTAATTCATAGCGAGAAGCACTTTTGTGTGCGAGTGCAGCAAATCGGAGCGTATCAAATAAAATGGCATCAAAGATATTTGGGTTTCTCTGCAGGGCATCTACAAACCCATCTCGGAATGCAGTAAAATCAGGGGTTTTGGAATTCATCCAGATTGCGTCCATGAATAGTCCCCCAATCATATATTGTCCACTTGAACGAATAATTTTAGGGTTGTTCCAGCTGTTCAAACCGATAATATGAGTTTTGGGGATATCATGTCCAGCATCAAAACTTCCAATTTTAAAGCCTTCATAAGCAAGTGCACTCGTAATCAGAGGTGTTTTACGATAATTGTCGGGGATGAAAAGAACATCGAAATCTGCTCTGGGAGGTATCTGATCGATATCTTCAGGCTTAATCTTTGGGTCGGTTTTATCGGAAAATATTCGAGCTGTTTCACGAAAATCGGTTGTTTCAGGTGGGTAAAACTGACTGCGAACGAATGTACCATTCATGCGTAGAACTTCTTGTTCAAACTGATTGATAAGTTCTTTGGAAGACTCTGTATCAGGTGCAAGAGAAGCAAATCTCGTGTTTTGTTTTTCTGTGATGTGATGCTCAATCAGATCGGAAAGTTGACGCTCAGGAGAGAGATTAACATAGAAGATAAAGTCTCCTTCGGAAAGAGGTGTATTCTCTTTACTGAGAGTTAGCATGGGGACTTCGAACAATTGAGCCGATTGTGCGGCTCCTTGCACTGTTGTTTTTAACAAAGGTCCCAATATTGCAGAACAACCATCTTGGGTTACGAGCTGCTTGACACCATTTTGTGCTTCAAGAGGGTCTCCTTTTGTATCAAAAAAAACAAGTTGGAATGGCATTGAAAGTTGGTTGTTCGAATATTCGATCGATTGTTGAAATGCAGTTGCGACTGGAGCATATTTTTCATGACTGATGGGAAGCATGACACCAAGTTTATCTGCAAAAAAGGGATCGTTGGCCTCAATTCGAAGTTCAGCGGCCTGAATATATTTTTGTGTCTTCTCATCAAGAGTCTGTTTTGCAAGTGTTCCGATAAAAGTAGCAGCTTGTTCGAGTTCTCCTTCTTTCATGGATTTTTGTATTTCCTCCATAGGGGAAGTAGATGATTCTTCAACAGGCGTAGGAGAGGGAGTGGTATAATCTTGTGTACCGAGTGAACCAAGAGTTTTTTCTACTTGTTCTTTGTTTTGTGGAATCGATTTTTCTCGAGCGAGCTGAGCATAATATGCAACAGTTTCTTGATCTCCGTCCATAAAAGCCTGTCGAGCGAGTTCCGCGTATATGCTTGCTCGTTGAGTAGCAAAGATGTCACGACGTTCCATATTCTCTTCCAGTGTTCGAACTGCTTCCTTCGTATTATTTTGCGAAGCATAGATTAATGCCAAACCAACATCGATAGAGTGTGTGAAGGTAGTGGCAGAGCTGGATTTGTTGGCAGCTGAATATAAAGATTTTGCTTCGTTGATTCTACCAGAAAGTCTGTATCGCTCTGCGAGTTGGAGCATGGAAAGAGTCTTGTCTTTTTCTATGCTCGAAGTCTGAATTTGTTCAAGGAGCTCGGTTTCCGACAAGGTAGATGCTTTATAGTGTGGAGTAGCAGTGCAAGGGCCAATTGCAAGGATCGATAAAAAGCCATAGATGGGAAAAGACATGGGGATTACTCTTTATGATGGATAGACGTTCGAAAGGAGTGTACGTTGGTATGTGATTTTGACGCTAATGTTTGGTCAAGTTGCGATATGATTTTTTCAAGCTCTCGGTCAAGTTGAGGAACTTCTACGATAACTTTATAGTGTATATCACCTCTTTTTTTACCTTCTGCATCGGGAAGACCTTGTTCTTTGAGGCGAAATGTTTTGTGTGATTGTGTTCCTTTGGGAATACGAATAAGACTTGAGCCACTGAGTGTTGGCACGAGAATCGTTGCACCCAAAACAGCTTCGCTCCAATGAATAGGTACATCACAGAATATATCACATCCTCGCCGAGAAAAATGCGGATGTTCTTGTAACTGCACACGAATAAAGAGATGACCATCCATCCCTGCTTTTGTTCCTTCGTTTCCTTTTGAAATGATGCGTAGGGTTTGTCCAGCTTGGACTCCTTGTGGAACATTTATTTCAAGTGATTCTTGCTTATCTGTACGCCCTGTTCCTCCGCATCGTTTGCATCTTTTTGTGATGATACTTCCGGTTCCTCCACATCTATCGCAGTTGCTACGGAAAATCCGACCACCTAGAGATCCTTTCCCTTCACATTTTGGACAAGTTTCAAGACCGTCTGGTGCGCATCCTACTCCACCACATGAATTACAATTGCATTCGCGTACAATGTTTATAGAGACTTGTGAACCAAAAGCCGCTTGCTCCAAAGATATTGTGATTTCATAGTGTAGATCTGTACCCTTTTTCTCTTTTTTTCTCGAAAATATACGCGAGATTGTTTCGGAAACAAATGCACTTAGATCTTCTTTTTCCGGGGGACGTCCATCCAATCTGAATAATGCCCCAAGTTGGTCATACTGCTGACGACGTATTGGGTCGGATAGAATTTCGTATGCTTCTACAATCTCATGGAAACGTTCAGCAGCATTGGGGTTTTCTGGATTTCGATCAGGGTGAAAACGCATGGCTAGAGCACGATACGACTGCCGTATCTCTTCAGGAGTGGCTCCTTTTGGTATGCCAAGAAGTGTGTAGTAATTGTGCTTTTTCACTCTTATTCATCATCGAGATCGCTAAAGGTATCATCGTCAAGATCAAAGTCAGCCAGGAGATCGTCATCATCGAGATCACCCAAAGAATCATCATCTTCTTTCGTGCTACCACCTTCTTGCGCTTCCTTATAAATCGCTTCCCCGAGTAGTTGTGCAGTTTTGAATAGTTCATCATATGCAGCTTGAACTTCATCAAGAGAGCTTGATTCCATAGCATCTTCCGCATTATCCAATGTGTCTTGGAGTGTCTCTTCTACATCATCGCTGAGTACATCAGCAAACTCTTCTAGATTTCGAGAAGTACTATATATTAAGCTGTCGAGTTGAGTTTTGGCTTCTGCAAGCTCGGCTCTATTTTGATCCGTGGATTTGTATTTTTCTGCATCGAGGATCATATCTTGGATGTCATCGCCAGAAAGACCACTGGAAGAGATGATTCTCATGTCTTGTTTTTTACCTGTCGCAAGGTCTTTCGCAGAAACTTTGAGAATACCGTTTACATCTAGTTCAAATGTTACTTCAATTTCTGGCACGCCACGAGGAGCTGGAGGTAGACCGTGGAGCTCTAGGATACCGAGCATTTTGTTGTCTTCCGCCATTTTACGTTCACCTTGTACAATCTTCACGCGAACCATGGCTTGGTTGTCCATTGCGGTAGTGAATATTTTTGAGTGGCGACATGGAATGGTTGTATTCCGTTTGATGATAGGCTCCATGGCACCACCAGAGATTTCAATCCCCATAGTCAGTGGAGTTACGTCCACAAGGAGAACATCTTTGACTTCACCTTTGAGAATAGAGGCTTGGATTGCAGCACCAACGGCAACCACTTCATCTGGATTGACCCCTTTTTCGGGTGGCATACCAAAGATTTCCTCTACGCGTTCTTGTACACGTGGCATTCGAGTCATACCACCGACCAAAATTATAGCGGTAAGATCTTCTTTTTGGAAGCCAGCATCCTCAATACATTGAAGACAAGGAATTGCAAGCCGCTCAATAAGTTCAGATACCAATTCCTCGAGTTTATCTCGATCCAAGGAAAGATCGATATGAAGAGGGCCATCTGGACCAACAGAGATAAATGGCAGACTGATGTCGGTTTCCAAAGAGTTTGAAAGTTCGTGTTTCGCTTTTTCTGCTTCTTCTTTGACACGCTGCATTGCGACTTTGTCGCCTCGTAGATTGACACCACTTTCTTGTTCGAACTCGGAAAGAATAAAATTGATCAGTGTATTATCAAAATCCTCCCCTCCCAAGAATGTATCACCGTTGGTAGACTTCACTTGAAAGACACCATCATCCAGTTCAAGAATAGAAATATCAAATGTACCACCGCCAAGGTCGAATACGGCGATTCTTTCTTGTTCTGTTTTTCCTAGACCATAGGCAAGTGCGGCAGCCGTTGGCTCGTTGATGATTCGCTTTACATCAAGACCAGCGATTCGACCCGCATCTTTTGTTGCTTGGCGTTGAGAATCATTGAAGTAGGCAGGAACAGTAATAACGGCTTCGGTGACATCTTCCCCCAAGTAGTCTTCTGCGGTCTCTTTAATCTTAGCGAGAACGATGGCTCCGATGTTGGGTGGAGCATAGCTTTTATCATCGATCTCAATCCAAGCATCTCCATTTTCAGCTGACACGATATCATAGGGGACCAAACCACTAGTCCGTTCCACTTCTGGCTCTTCAAATTTTCGACCGATAAATCTTTTGGCCGCATAAATGGTTCTCGATGGATTGGTGACAGCCTGTCTTCGAGCGACTTGACCAACAAGTCTCTCTCCATCTTGTGTGAATGCAACCACAGAAGGAGTTGTGTTTCCTCCCTCGTCATTAGGGATGACAATCGGTTCTCCGTTTTCTACAACAGCAACACAAGAATTTGTTGTTCCAAGATCGATTCCAATGGCTCTAGACATAATAGCTCCGTAACGTTTTTTTTATGAAAAATATATTCAGATTTGAGACAATCGTCATTGACTTATTTGTTACGAATTGTCAGTATCTGGATTTTCTGTATTTGAAGTCTCCAGATCTTCTGATACCGGGAGGGCTTCTATCTTCTCTTCTGCAACCTTAGAGGTCTCTTCAATTGTTGATTCTTCTACAAGAGAAGATGTTTCGATCGTGGATTCATCATTCTCTTCTACAACAGGAATTTCCTCAAGTGCAGACTCTTCTACAAGATCTGGTTGTTCAGAAGCCGGCTCGTCTTCACTTGCAGAGTCAGGCTGATGTGTTTCTTGTGGTAGAGTGATGGAAACGGCTACTTTGGCTGCACGAATTAAACGACCATTCAGTGTGAACCCAGCAGCGATCTCCTTCACGACAGATCCCTCGTCAACGGAATCGTTCGGTATTCGCTGAATGGCCTCATGTATGCTTGGATCAAATTCGATTCCCATTGTTGTGGGCACACGATTAATCCCAATTTTAGCGAGATCGTTCGCCAACTGGGCTAGAGAGAGTCGAACTCCTTTCATGAGGCTATCTTTGTCAACTTGCGGATAATTGAGTGCTCGCTCAAGATTTTCAATTGCAGGAATCATGGCCTTTACTGCAGGAGTACATCCAAAGTTTTTATTGTCTTCCGCATCTTTTTTACGTCTTTCCTGTACTCTTCTCAATCTCGTTTGCAGTTGTGCTGCAGTACTCTTGAGTTCTTCCGCTTTTTTACGCATATTGGAATAGGAACTGCGCAGTTGTTTGCTTCTCTCTTGCTCTTCGTTTAATTTCTCTTTCATATCTTCTACAGATTTGTTGTTTTCAAGCTGAGAGCGGTGTCCTTCTTTGATTCTATTTTTTAGGTGGGCAATTTCAGAGCGGAAGGAATCCAATTGAGCTGTATCTACAGTAGGAGCAGAAGGTTTTTCGTTTAATTTCGATTTTTGCAAACGGATAATTTTTTTTGCTTTTTTCAGCTCTTCTTTGAGAACGGCCAACTCCGATCTTTCTTCAGGCATTCCTTCAAGTGCTGCCAATTCTGCATCAAGATCAAGTTCTTCACTTGAATCATCCTGATCGGAAAAGTCCACTTCCACTTCAATGCTGAATTCTTCATCTTGACCAGTAGGTTGCTCATTGATGGTATCAATAGCCTTTTCGGCCTCAGAAATTAAGTCACTGAGATCCAACTCGAGATGTTCTTGACGTTCTTGATGTTTTTGCTTTGCCATATCTTTTCCTAATACAGTGAAATGTAATTTGGTTGACGTAATGTATTGCGTAATCTACAAAGTTCAACGTGTAATTTCAATCTTCTTACTTGTTGATTTGTTCAATTAACTGCTGTGTCATCCAGTCCGCTACAAATATCCCTTTTTGTGTCAGCATAATGTGCGTTTGTGTACATGTAATAAGGTCGTTTTCTATCCACCCATTCATTGTTGTTGTATCAATTTTTCTGCCGTTTTCTTCAAGTAAAGAGATGGGTATACCATCAATGTGTCGAATAGATGTGATGACCTTATCACTTAAGGCTTCTTCAGGAGTCGGTTTCTCTATAATAATATGATCAGGGGAACACCATTCTTCCCACTTTTCCTTTTGTACCGTACGAGTGCCATCAATGCGAAAACCATGTGCTCCAGGACCAAGTCCGATATATGCTCCATTTTTCCAGATATGTTCATTGTGCTTTGAGCGATGGTCAGAGCGTGCAAAGTTTGAGATTTCATATTGTTCATATCCTTCTTTTCGAAGGCGTTCCATGATATATAAAAATTGGTCACTCCAGATATCTTCATCAAGAGGAATAATGGAACCTTTTTGTACGCCTCGTTCCAATGGAGTTCCTCGTTCTACCGTGAGTCCATAAATACTGATGTGAGGAGGGTTGTGTTTCAGGGCTTGATCAATGTCCCAGATTAATTCTTCAAGATTTTGATCAGGGAGACCAAATATTAGATCCAAAGACCAGCTTTTGGGACGGACTTTGGTAATTAAAGAAAGCAATTCATGATTGTCATGGACAGTGTGGCTACGATTGAGTAATTTCGAAAATCGAGGATTGAAACTTTGTATTCCGATAGAATACCGAGATACTCCCGCAATTTGTAATCCTTGAAGATGGTTTTGACTAAGATCTCCTGGATTGATCTCAAGTGTGATTTCAGCATTTTCCATCGGATTAAATTCTAAGATCATATCTGATATGATCGAAACGGGAGCAAGAGAAGGGGTTCCACCACCAAAATAAATCGTCATGGGTTTTTCTTGAAAGAATTTTTTTTCTAGCTTCCAGTCTCTTGAGATATGCTCTCTCCAGATAGAAAAGGGGGGATTTTTATCTGTATATACATTGAATGCACAGTATGCACATTTGCGTACACACCATGGATGATGTACATAAATTCCAAAACTCATGAATCCTCGTCAAGCGATATAAAAATAATCAAGATATAGTATGTTTTGGAGGCTTTGGACAATGACAGAGAAAAAAGCAAAGGATATCCTAAACGACTTACCCAATCGAGATGTGCTCGGTCACACCATGATTAAAAAGGTGGGACGTAGAGCATGGGAAAGACCAAATGTATGTATATCGTCAAAGCTCTACCGAATCTATGCAATACCTGACCCTTTTCTTCCGAGTAAAGAAGCGAGAAAGTGGCTCATTGGCCTAGGGCCAGTTTCGCTGAAATTAGGAGAGAATCGTCGACAACCTGCACCGCACTTACTTCCCAAGGAACCACCAAAACCAAAAAAGAAGACAGGTCCCAATCTTCCTAATGTTCCGAAAGCTCAAACGAGGAAAGCAATCCCAAAGCCTGATCCAAAGCAAGATGAAGAATTGAAAAAGGCATTGGAAAAACAAAAGTCTCAAGGAGTTCAGCGTAGATCAACGTCAAAGCCTTCTTCTGATTTGTCTGCAGAGTTTGGTGCAGCTCCGAGCCAGCATAAACTCGCTCGGATACCAGTGCGTCCTGATTTACAGTCCAAGACAGGAGATAAGCCTCTCATTCAAGGTAAGAAAGCACAGGTTCCGATCCAGAGAAGCATTCCAAAACCAAAACCTCAAGCAAAACGTTCTTCAAATGGGCGGATTAGATTGCAAAGAACGAATACAACATCTACATTCAAGCGTGTAGATCTTCCACAACCAGAACAAGCCAAAAAAGAAGAGACTCCAAAAGAGAAATCAAAACAAGAAGTGAAACGTACAAGTGCTCCTAAGACTTCCAACTCAATGGGATTGGATGATCTTTTTGGGATTCCTTCTGGAGATGTAAAACCAATGAGGTTGCGTCCCAACAGAAAAAAGAAATAGACGCAAACGCGTCTATTTTTCGGTCATATCGTAATCAAGATTAAAAATCTGCCGGACAAGAAGAGGATATCTTTATTTGGTAGTATCCCAGTTCATCAGCCCATTGCTCTCCTTGATAGGCCCAAACATTTGAATCTCTACGAGAACGAATTTTTCTTTTGGCTTCTCTCTTGGCTGAAAGACGTTTTCCTGTGACCGCCTCCTTATTTAGGATTCTTTGTTTTAGCTCTCCGATATCAAGACGGGTGATATTCATGTTTTGCAACATACCAACAATTTTTTGTGCTTTGGATATTCCCTTAGACTTGATTCGTTGGCCTTGCTGTTGAACGATATTCTCTTTTCTAGATTTTAGATTATCGACAAGAGGTAGTGTAAATGAGCCTAGATTTTCTAGTGTTCCTATTTCTTTGTCGATTGCCCGGACAGTGTATACGGCTTCATTCATCTGATCTTCAAACTCAAAATGACGAGATAACATCCGCGGAAAATCACCAGATTTGCGATTGGAAAATCCATAAAATAGGTCTGATTCTGAACGTGCGTTCCATTCTCGTAGTGTGATCAGATGTTCGTTGTATCGCTTTTCGAAAACATCTACAGCTGCGCTGGTTGTTTCAAATTTGCACAGCAAAAAGAATCCATAAATCCGGAGCATTTCTTCTTCTGGATATACGCCTTCGACGAAGAATTCCGTAGTATGGGTTTGTAAAATTCCGAGCATAGGATTTATTTCTTGTTGTCGAAACAAAGCCCATGCTTTTTCAAATTGTGCTTCTAACCAATATGGGCTGGTTCGTGGAATGCTATCGAATCCTTCGATCGCTGCTGAAAATATTCCAGCAGCATAAAAATTTCGAGCCAGATTTAGCTGAATGATATTTCGAAGCTTTTCATCGCCTTTTGATGATTCCATCCGTTTCAGAGCGCGATTGAATGGTAATAAAGCTTCATCAAATCGACCTTGCTGTGATAGGGTAACCGCTTCGATGTTCAACGCTTTTGTATAGTATTCACTCTCTTTGGGCATTGATTTTGCCAACTCTAGTGATTGGGAAAATTCACTTTTTCGTAGCGCATTCTTTGCTCTTTGGTACAAAACAAGCTCTTGGTCTCCCTTTTTTAGCATTGCTACTTGATTATCGATTAGCACTTCTGGAAGAAGACCTTCCTCTCCGAGTTCCTCGCTCAGGTCGATAAAATCTTCCAAAAGTTCTTTTGATTCTTCTGGAGGAAGAGATTCTTTCAGTGCGGTCGGAAAAAATTGAAATCGTGTATA
>NYTD01000327.1 GCA_002683315.1 Deltaproteobacteria bacterium
TCATCGTCCAAAGAAAATCTGGTTCCGGCTCCATATAAGCGATCGCATCGACAGCATCCGAAGCTTCGTCTGTATTGTTCGGTATGGGTATCTCCCAAGTAACCTCTCGTTTATCCATCGAAGAAAATTCTGCAGCATAGCCAAAACCACAACTTCCACTTGGCAAGACATCAGTCTCCTCTTCGACTGGCTCCTCAATTTCTGCCTCTGGTTCTCCTAATGGCTCTGTATTTTCTTCGGGCGTTTGGACTTCAGGAGATGGAGGAGCTTCCGTCTCCTCACTTTCAAAATCATCCAAATCGGTTGCAAGATCTATTTTTTCCGTTGGCTGTGCACACGAAAAAAGAAACAACATCAACTTCATCGCAACTCCTCATATGAATATCTAAAAGAGATTTCTAATGTTCATGTTACCCATCGGCACGAAAGACAGAAAGCAACAAGTGTGTAACAGAGCATCTTTAAAAAAAATAGCCGCGCACCTATCCTAAAATAAATATACCACCAAACAAGTCCAAGTGATATCGAAATAATTTCTATCCCAAGAGACGAAGTTTAAACGAATTTTCATGTAGACTCTTCTGTCCATAAGCAACGTGTCAATCTCATACGCCATGCGTAATATTTTCTCACGACAAAATTCGTGTAGTGAAAAAACAAATCTCACACAATTAAGACCAAATCAAAACACAAATAGCTATACCGTATTTGATCGATATGTGGAAAGACTCTGCTTACAATATCTCGGTGATGTTTGTACAGACACCATAATACAAAAACGGATGCCTACACATGTTGTCCTCAAATAATGAGTCCCAAACTTTTGTGAGTAGGTCATGATGTAAAGCCTCACTGTTCTGTTTTGAAATTGATCGATTGTCCAATTACATGCTATTCTAGTTTGTCTCCATATAAAGAAGAGAACATTATGTCCGATTCCAAGCCTCTGAAACGAACCATCGCACAGCCTCCAGAAAAGCTTTGCTCTGTTAAGACCAGTTGCCCTTCCAAGTCTGCGGGTGGTTTGGGAGCTGTGTTACAAAGTTTTAAGCACGGGCTATCTGAAATGGGATTATTACGAACCCTGCAGACCTTTCGACAGGTGAACCAAAAAGAGGGCTTTGATTGTCCTGGTTGCGCTTGGCCTGATCCAAAGCATAGAAGCCCCTTTGAGTTTTGTGAAAATGGTGCCAAAGCAGTTGCAGAAGAGGCCACCTATAAACGCGTCGACCCCAATTTTTTTCAGCGTCATAGCGTAGAAGAGCTTGGGCATTGGACCGACTACCAACTCGGAAAGGCCGGTAGACTGACACATCCTATGCTGCTTGAAAAAGGTGCGACCCACTACCGAAAAATCGATTGGAAAGAGGGATTCGATCTGCTTGCTTCTGCATTGCTTCAGTTGGATGATCCCAACAAAGCTTGTTTCTATACATCGGGTCGAACATCAAACGAAGCCGCTTTTCTATACCAGCTGTTTGTCCGAAGATTCGGAACCAACAACATGCCAGATTGCTCCAATATGTGCCACGAGTCAAGTGGAAAAGGACTGGGTGCCACCATTGGTATTGGTAAGGGTACAGTAACCTTAGAAGACTTTGATAAGACCGACGCCATCTTCGTGATTGGTCAAAATCCTGGAACCAATCATCCTAGGATGATGACCGCACTTCGCGGGGCAAAAAAGAATGGAGCAAAAATTGTTACGATGAACCCACTAAAAGAAGTGGGCCTGATGAGCTTTACTCATCCGCAAAGTGTTGGAGATATGCTAAGCGGTGGTGTATCATTGACAGATCTCTATCTTCAGGTACGAATTAATGGAGATCTGGCTGCCATGAAAGGAATCATGAAACATCTTTTCGACATGGAAGCGCAAAATCCAGGCTCGGTGATCGATACCACGTTCATTCAAGAGAGAACTCTGGACTTCGAAAATTTTGAGTACGATATCCGCAACGCGGACTGGAGTGAGATTGAATCCGACAGCGGATTAAGCAAAGCTCAATTGAAAGAAGCTGCAGACATCTATGCGCAAGCCAAGAGTGTGATTGTATGCTGGGCAATGGGCCTAACGCAGCATGAAAATGGAATCGCCAATATACAAAGCTGTGTAAACTTGCTACTTTTGGGAGGTCATTTTGGACGCGATGGTGCCGGCGTTTGTCCTGTCCGAGGACACAGCAATGTACAGGGAAATAGGACAGTAGGTATTTGGGAAGCCCCCTCTGATGCCTTTTTAGATCGGCTGGGAAAAGGCATGAATTTTGAGCCCCCTCGAGATCATGGACTTGCAGTGGTTCCAGCTATTGAAGCGATGCACAATGGAAAAATCTCATTGTTCTTTGCCCTTGGAGGAAATTTCATCAGTGCGACCCCAGATACAGAATACACTGCACAGGCGCTAAAAAAGTGCAAACTTACGGTTCAAGTATCAACAAAGCTAAATCGAAGCCATCTCATTACCGGTGATACTGCCTTGATTTTTCCTTGTTTGGGACGAACCGAGCATGACCAACAAACATCCGGACCACAATTCGTGACCGTTGAAAATTCTATGGGTATTGTTCATCGGTCACAAGGTCGTTTGACACCCGCTTCAAAAGAACTGCTGTCCGAACCCAGAATCGTTGCAGAAATAGCAAGTAGGGTGACACCTGTCGAAGGTTTTGACTGGCTTGCTCTAACGGATAACTACGATTCTATTCGCGACCTAATTGAAGCTTCCATCGCTGGATTTGAAAACTACAACAAGCGTGTTCGTCATCGTGATGGATTCGAATTACCGAATGGACCTCGAGAAGGTCGTTTTACAACCAAAAGCACAAAAGCACATTTTACTGTTCATCCGCTACCCAAACATCATATACCTAAAAACCATCTGATGATGATGACCATGCGAAGCCATGACCAATACAATACAACCATCTATGGTCTAGAAGATCGCTATCGCGGTGTGGGGGCTGAAAGACGAGTTGTACTGATGAACAAAGAGGATATGACTGAGATGTCACTATCCGAACGTGATGTCGTCGATCTGTTCAATCGATTTAATGGTAGAGAGCGAGTGGCTAGACTCTTTGTGGTCATAGGCTATGACATTCCAAAAGGCTCCTGTGCCACCTATTTTCCAGAAGCCAATGTTTTGGTCCCCATCGATAAATTCGCTGTAAAAAGCCTAACGCCAGCGAGTAAATCTGTCGTCATCGAAATCCGACCCGCCAAAAAATCTTAAGAACTCATTAAGGTTAGCTAAACTTCTCATGGTTATTTGGACAGTTGTACCATCACAAGAAAAATTCTGTAGTCGATGCGCACCCCCCGGAAAGATGAACAGCAACTTCTGAAAAATGATATCTATGAGCAGATTTTGCATCTTTAATCCAAGAGAGCATTTCTGATATAAGTTCCTTTTGGGAACATATATCGAATTTGTCCGCACTTTTTCCATACTCCACTTTGCTCTTATGTATGTACATTACCCAAACATCGATCCTAAAAATGACGAATATGAGCTATAATAGAATCTATACAATCGTGCATTACAACTTTGTAGGAGCATCTCCATGACTCTTTTCACTCTTCTCTTCTTTTCCTGTAACGGTGCCTCTACAAAAGGAGAAGACACCGTAAAAATAGACTCAGACATGGATGGATATTCGGCTGAAGATGATTGCAATGATCAAAATGAATTGGTTTATCCTGGAGCTGAAGAAAACTGCGACAATATGGATAACAACTGTGATGGAGTGATTGATGAAGACGTACAATCAATGTACTATGCCGATTCTGATGGTGATGGATTTGGGAACCCTTCCCTATCTATCTTAGCATGTCAAGCGAGCGAAGGATTTGTTGAGGATGGAACCGACTGCAATGATGCAGCATCCACGGCCAACCCGCAAGCCGAAGAGATATGTGATGGAATCGATAATGATTGCAATGGAGATATCGATGAAGACCTAATGGTTACTTTTTACGTCGATGAAGATCAAGATGGGATTGGTAATGAAGAATATCCCGTTCAAGCGTGCGATCTGGAAATAGGACGTTCATCTGTTTTTGGCGACTGCAACGATAGCAATCCAAACATCTCACCACTAGAAGCTGAGATTTGCGATGGCATCGACAATAACTGTAACAATGAGATTGATGAAGAGGTGCGCACCGTCTATTATCGAGATTTTGACAACGATGGATTTGGGGATGCAACCCAAACGCAACAAGCATGGGAACCACCCCTTGAGTATGTATCTCAGGCTGGAGACTGTGACGATACCGAATCATACGCCCACCCAAATGCCGTTGAAATCTGTGATGACATGGATAATGATTGTGATGGAGATATCGATGAAGCAGATTCTATAGGAGAAATCTTCTTTTATACCGACGGTGATGGCGATGGGTACGGAGACGAATTGTCTCTTCAAGTCGGTTGTAGTGTCCCTTCTGATGGAGTGTTGTATGGAGGAGATTGTGATGACACGCAAGCTGCTGCCAATCCTTCGATGATTGAACTTTGCGACGGGATCGATAACAACTGTGATGGAGTCATCGATGAAGCCGGCTCTTTTGGTGAAATGATTTTTTATACTGACACAGACCTAGATGGGTACGGTGATGACTCGACACAGCAAACAGATTGTTCGTTACCTAGTGGCGCTTCTGAAGTCGGAGGAGATTGTGATGATAACGATCCAAACATCAATCCCGGACAGGCAGAGATCGGATATGATGGGATCGACAACGACTGTGACAACACATCTATAGATGAAACAACGGATCTCTTGTTGCATATGGACGGCACAAGCGGTCAGTTTTTTGATAGCTCAGGCAATGATTGGGCTGTGGTTGGAACAGGAGGAGTCACACAAACTACCAGTATGAGTGTTTTCGGATCCAGTACCTATTTTGACGGATCAAACGATCGACTGGAAGTTGAAGATGTTGATTGGTCCTTTGGTCTGGATGATTTCACCATCGATATGTGGGTTTGGGCAGCCAGTCATCGTGATATGGGTATGATCACCACACAAGATCCTGCAACAGGAACCGGTGGATGGATGGTTGATTTTGATCTAACTGGTAATTCAGGTCAATACGGTCTTCAATTTAAAGTAGGAAGCGATTACATTCTCAGAGATTCTGGTGGAATCGGTGGGTCATACCCCATACAAACGTGGGTGCATGTTGCGATAGTCCGTCACAACGGTACATTCACATCTTATATGAATGGAAACTCCGTATCTTCCAATACTACATCAGTATCGATTGAGGACAACGCCATATTTTTACGTGTGGGACAACGAGGAACAACAGGAGACTGGTTTGAAGGCTATATTGATGAGGTACGTATCGTCAAAGGATCTGCACTTTGGACAAGCAATTTCACACCTCCAACAGCACCAACTGTAGGAGCTGGAGACTAATCCTGTTTGGCATGTATATCATGATAAAAATATGAATGTCACTCATGATGTTTTTCAATCCGAACATTCAAAGATACTTAGGGGAAGAAATTGAATAGCCTAATTTTCATTGCACTATTTTCATGCTCACCAGACAAAAGTATGGAAGATTCAGGCTCAGAGAATGCAAATGTAGAGCCAACAGATGCCCCTGCCAACGATGTACCGCTGGTTTTTGCAGCTTCCGATGTTGAACAATCTACAATCGATCTCACACTCGATTGGTTTGATATCGCCAAAAGTACATGGTTTACAGAAGATACCTTTGGAGCCGAACACGAACTATATTTCCCAACCTACTTGGTTCTGACCGGTGATGATCTACAAGCGACCATCGATCTGGAACAGCGATATTGTGAACACTTGTACGAACACCACGCAGAAAGCGTGGAACATTCTCGCTGTAATACAAACCATATCGATCCAAATTGCGAACACGGCATTTGCCTGTTCACCGAATACGCGCTCAACGGTGGAGCGGGAATCGCTTCTTCACGACAAAATGACGGATACCATCTCATGATTATGTCGGCAAAGAATCCAAGCCCAGAAGAAGAATCTTATCGAAGAATCATACTCCATGAAGCCTTCCACATATTTCAGCTCTCTCAGCATACGGAGACAGACCATAATCGTTCAGAAGAGATCCAAGGTCGCCTTAGTGGTGATCATGATGAACATGTACCATGGTGGATGGAAGGCGTTGCGGAATATACGTCTATTCTGTTGTATGCACAACAAAATGGGGTGGACTCCGACTATATACAAAACGAATATAAAAACAAAATAGGCTATTTCAATCCAGATACGGGAGCCCCCGTAATAGACGATTATTTTGATTTGGGCATCAAATTGTACAACATCAAATTTGATGAGAATGCACTCTTTGGATACCAGCTTGGTGCATGGTTTGTCGCCTATTTGATGAGCGAATTCGATGAACAGGTCTTATTTGATTTTTATCAAAACATTCATATCGATACTTTTGAAGAAAACTTCATCATGCATTTTGGAATGCCATATCAAGAATATGTAGATGAGTTTGAAATCTTTCTTCAGCAAGATCCAGAGAACCTACTTTCCATCCTCCCTCAATGATCTGATGGTTAATGTATCGATACAATAGGGACCTGCTACCTGTTATTTTTTAGAGGGTAAAAATCCCCTACTCGCAGATTTTCTTGTATTTATTGTTCTGCATATTTTTTCACCCATTTTGTTCCTTCTACAAGCGCATCCTCTGTGAGATAACCAGTAAGGAAATCAGGTACACCAGATACAATGATATTTGTAGAATAGTCGACTCGAGTGAGGTTCGGACTGGTACTGATTTCCGTCACAAGCCAATAGCCAACGGAATCATCTAGATCAGATTTTCGCTCATAATCCAATGTCCAGGACATATAGTGCTGATCTTTGTGAATGCTATTTTTGGTGTTCATGGTAAAAGTGAAAAACATAACCGACGATATCATTTGGACATACCAATCTGTGCCTACTTTCTTGTATACATTGGCAGATTTTATATTTTTCACGCGATCCTTGTATTTGTCATATTCCAAAATGGTATCCCAAACTCTTTGTGAAGAAGCGGAAATATATTGTACAGCCACACCTTCTCCTCCAGACTCTCCCACTTTTTGCTTGAGCACTACTTGTCCTTTGTCCAACTTGATCTGGTCAGCACTTGTTAATGTGACGGGTACTGGTACTGATGTGATGGGCTTTAATTTCCCTTTGTGTGGGTGAGGAGAAGCAAAAGAAAGAGATGATGCCAGTAAAATCAACATAAAAAGTACCAAGAAATAGATGTCTGAAATGTAAACGGAGAGATTATTTTCAAA
>NYTD01000328.1 GCA_002683315.1 Deltaproteobacteria bacterium
GCAGAAATCCTGTTTGGATATCTATTTATTGGTATACTGGCAGGATTGCTCATTCATATTTTTATGCGTTTGTGGTTCCCTACTCCTCCAAGTCTAAAAAAGTCTATACAAACCTGGTTTTGTTTTGGATTGACAGTATCACTGTGGTGGTACCTAAGAAGTATTATTGTGCAACCTTGCTTACACACTTATCTCACAGATATGCTTCCCACGGTCTCCGATGCCTTTGAATTATGGCACGTTGATGGTCTTGGGATCATTATGAGCCTCAGTCTTTTAACTTGGGCATTCCGAAAATGGCCGGCTCAAGACCGAGAACGATTCATTCGATATAGCGCTACCATACCTTTATGGTTTTTTTCTTGTTGGTTTATATTACACAATCCAGCTCCTGAACCCCCGCCAAAAAACACTGGCGTCAATCTATTGATCATTGGAATTGATGCACTTCGCCCTGATCATCTCCATCGTAATGGATACTTGAGAGAAACGGCTCCCAATTTAGAGGCTCTACTCGATGAATCCGTTGTTTTCTCCAATGCATTTACATCAATTGCACGTACCTATCCTTCTTGGGTTTCGATTTTAACCGGTCAGTGGCCACACAACAATGGAATCCGAGATAACCTCCCACACCCTGACCTGCTTGTTCCGAATCGTTCGAACATCGCACAAGAGATGCAAGAAGCCGGATGGACAACAAGTTTTGCTACAGATGACAGTCGATTTTCCTACATGATACCAAAGATGGGTTTTGATCGAATAGACCAACCTGAAATTGGGCTAAAAAGCTTTGCTTTATCTATCACAGAGCCACGATTTCGAATCTTTCACGGACTTCTTCACAATCCTGTAGGATTCTCTATCTCTCCAGTTCTTCGACATAACCAAGCTTTTGGCCGCAGCTATCGACCAGAATTATTTAATGATGCAGTCGTTGACCTACTTGCAGAATCAGCAAAAAAAGATCGATTCATGATGGCCGTTCATAGCTGTGTACTCCACGCTCCTGGAGATCGTAACTATCCATGGTCTCGACTCTATGACCAACGTGGATACCAAGGAAAAAACCGTTTTCGATATTCCCGTTCAGGTACTTCTATGATTGCAGACAACATGGACGAAGACGATTCAGTGATTGATATCACACACCAAGATCACAATATCTATGACAGTGGAATGCACATGGCAGATGCCATGATCAAACAAATTGTAGATGAACTCAAAAGAAGTGGTCTTTGGGATAATACAGTGATCGTTCTGCTCTCCGATCATGGAGAGGAGATGTTTGCAGATGAGCTTCCATATAAATATCACGGTCCCAATCATGGATACCACCCATATGGAGATGGACAACATCACGTGATGTTGGGTGTACGTTTTCCAGATGGTTCGTTCAAAGGCAAAGAGATCACGGACACTGTTCGTCTTATCGATCTCGCTCCCACCATTGCTGAACACTTTTCCTTAGATTGGGACAATGAAGTTGATGGAAAATCACTCATTTCACTCATGAAAGGAGAAAAAGAAGACGAAGAACGACTCGTATACATTGAAACAGGAGTCTCTGAAAAGGGGTATTGGCAAAAAGGGCATCGAAAATACCCATTCCCCTCTCTATCTTCACGATATGCAGTTACTGACTCTGGTGCGATTCATGTAAAGAAAGAATTCATGGAACATATTGTACAAGCCAAAGATCGAGCAGTACAATTGGGACGCTGGAAACTGGTGTGGAGACCAACCAAAACCAGTGGAATTGTCGAGCTCTACGATCGCATTAGCGATCCTCTTAATCTCTACAATCTTGCCAAACAGAATCCTCGTATCGTCGCACACTTGGGTCTAAAAATGCTCCCATTTCTCCGATTTGATGGAGAGAAGAGCCTTATGTTTGCGCGATGGAAGCTCATCGAAGATCGAAATGGTCCTCCAGATCTATTTAACAAAAGCAATCCTCCAAAGAACACAGAAGACCAATAATAAACCTACCTCAAAACGGACTCTACATTTGATTGTGTACGAAGATTGTATACCTGTGTAAACCCCCATTCCTTGAGTGTCTGTACTGCATTATTCGCACGTGTTCCGGAACGACAATATACCAAAATCGGCTGCTCTTTTTTTGCTATGGCTTCCATGGAATCTTTTTGTAAGGACATCACAGGAATATTGATGGCTCTTTCCACATGACCCGATGAAAATTCACCCGGGCTACGTACATCCAAAATAATTGCAGAACGAAGATCTACTCCGGTAAGATCGGGCACCGAACCAAAACGCATCCATGCAAAAACGATTACAAGTGCAATGACAACAATGGTTCCCCAATTCATATTCTCCCCTTTGTACAAGATTCTGTATCAAACTGGAAAGATGATGCAACATCGTCACGAGTATTCACTTGCACGAAGATACTCATACAGACTATGAGTGAGAACTATTGTCATGGAGAGATTATGAGCACATTTTTTCAAGACCTAAACAAACGCGTACACTCTATTCGATCACGACTTTGTGTTGGTATCGATCCTCATCCTTATCTTATCGAATTCGTCGACAAAAATACAATACAAGAGAAACTCATCCATTGGTCTCTTGAGCTTGCCAATCAAACTGCTGAACATGCAGCTTGTTTCAAAGTAAATATTGCCTTCTTTGAAGGATATGGCTTAGAAGGACTGAATGCCCTTAGTTCTATCATTCCAAAACTCAAAGAACTCGCTCCCGTTATTCTTGATGCAAAACGAGGAGACATCAGCTCTACTGCTGCAGCCTATGCTCGAGCTTGCTATGATCATTGGAATGTTCGTTCCGTAACAATAAACCCATACTTAGGGATGGAGAGCTTTACTCCATTTCTTCAAGAAGAACAAGCTGGTTTATTCTTACTGTGTCATACTTCCAACCCAAGCGCAGGTGACCTACAAAGAAGGGTCGGTCAAGATACACTGCCCTTATATGCATGGGTCGCACAACAAGCTGCAAACAACGATCAGCTCGGATTGGTTGTCGGAGCAACCCAAACAGATACACTCACCACAGTGCGTACATATGCTCCAGAATCTTGGCTTCTTTGTCCAGGAGTCGGTAGTCAAGGAGGATCGTTGGAAGATACGATTCATCATGGCTGGGGAACAAAAGGAAACATTCTTATCTCTGTTTCACGTGCGATTGCACAAGCTGACAATCCAAAACAAAAAGCAAAAGAATTACAAGAATCAATTCAAGCATGTCATTCTCCTATGACCGTCAAACAACAAGAGCTCGCCCATTTGCTAATCAGAAGTCAATGTGTCTTATTTGGTTCTTTCACACTAAAGTCTGGCATCACATCACCTATATATATCGATCTTCGAAAGATTACTGGTCATCCCAAAACCTACAAGGCTACAATTGATGCATATGTTGAATATTCGAAGGGACTGAGCATTGAGGCTATTGCTGGGCTTCCATTGGCCGGACTACCCATTGCTTCAGGACTTGCTCTTCAGCTAAGAGTCCCTCTATGCTATCCTCGTCCGCCCAAAAAACATGGAACAAAAAACACCATAGAGGGAGGTGTTCCAAAAGGAACGAAGGTTTTTTTAATCGATGATCTTGCCACAAGGGGTTCAAGTGCAATCGAAGTGTTACCCACCGTTCGAAACTCATATACAACGCACGATCTGTTGGTTCTCATCGATAGAGAAAGTGGAGCAAAAGAACGTTTGATGGAACATGATATTACTCTTCATTCAATTTTCTCATTACGAACACTACTCTCTTTTTGGAAACAAGAAGCACTTATCTCACAAGAACAATATGATACTGTCATGGTATTTCTATCCAATGGTGTAGCATGAAACATACATATGCTCCCATTGGACTCTACTCTCTATGTAAACCTCTATTGTTTCGTATACCTCCAGAGAAGGCACACAAGCTAAGTCTTCGTGCTTTGGGTCTAGCAGGTTCATTACCTCCTGCTCGTTATGTCCTAAAACGTTTTTTTTCTCCAGACACACAGTCCTTATCTCTATTTGGGCACACATTTATCAATCGAATCGGAATGGCTGCAGGATATGACAAAAATGCACAAGCCCTCGATGGATTGGAAGGCATGGGTTTTGGTCATATCGAAGTGGGAACCATTACACCAAAACCACAAAAAGGAAACCCAAATCCAAGAGTTCATCGTTTACCACAAGAATCAGCACTGGTAAATCGCCTCGGTTTTCCCAATGATGGGTTGGATATTATCGCCAAGAGAATTGAATCATACTGCAACAGACGAAACAAACGCTATTCTGGACCAAGACCTATTTTGGGAATCAATATCGGAAAAAATAAGACAACTGCCAATGCACAGGCATACCTTGACTACAAAGAATGCTTTACGCGCCTCAAAGATGTTGCCGATTACATTACCATCAATGTTAGTTCTCCAAACACTCCCAATCTAAGAGCCCTGCAAAGCGAAGAAGAACTTGAAAAGATACTAACTCCCATTTTGGATATCCGTCAAAAAAGTGCATCTCATGTTCCTATTTTGGTCAAATTATCTCCTAATCTTGAACACAATACTCGAACAGGCATGATACAAAAACTTGTGGAATGGAGTGTTGATGGAGTAATATTATCCAATACAACCAAAACATCTCACCCCTGGGAAGGGGGTAAAAGTGGTGCTCCTCTTCATGATGCCACTCTTTCATTGATTCAAGAAACAAGAAGTCGATTTCCAAATCTTGTCATTATTGCCTCTGGTGGTATCGGATTGGATGGCGATCTTCAGACATTTATCGAAGCGGGTGCAGATCTTATTCAGATCTGGACTGCTCTCGTCTATCGAGGGCCCTATCTGCTGCGTCGATTGTAATGCCAGACCGCATTACGATCGAATCTACCCTAGCTCAAAGGAGCAAGAGAATCAGTAAAACCCCATCGAGCGGTTACAATATCTGCAATGATATCGAGATCATAGCATCGAGTCGCCTCCATGAATAATCGAGACTCAAACCAAAGATCTCCATCGACAAGCGGCATAAATAGATCTGCAATGTTGTCTACTCCCAAAGAGATGTCGACACCAGCTTCCAACAAAGGACGAAGTGGAGCTATAGAATTGTGAATCGGTGCAAGAACATTGTGCGGCTTCATACTGATGGCTGCTGATGGACAAACCACGATTCCGACACCAGCCTTTTTCAGTAAGTCACACACTCGATGTTGTTCTTCAAGAGACTGGGCTGCCAAAGAAATCGCATGAACTCCACGAACACGTCCATATAACCCATGATCGATGGTAGCCTGTGCAAGCATCTCTGTTTCATGTTCTTCAGGTTGATTTTCTTGGTCAATATGAACATCTACAGGTTTATCCAACTCATTCGCGAGGTTCATAATAAAATCAAGATGCTTACGAGGATTTGGACGATCTCGTGAAGGCAACCCTCCAATGATATCTGCTAGCTTACAAGCCTCAACAAATGCTTCTTGTGCTTTTGGATCCAAAACACCTTCAAGAGGCTGAACAGCAAATTCAAGATGAATTATATCTTTGTAGTCTTCTCGAACAGCAATCGCTGCTTTTAATGGCAATAAACCAACCAAAGCATCTGCATCGATAAATGAACGACAATGGGTAACACCTTGCTCTACCATCTTCTGTACACCTCTTGATATACGTTGATACAAGTCATCAAAGGTATACCCCTTCTTTAACTCACGATACAAACGCCATTTTTCTTGCATATCTCTTTGTGAGAGAAGAAGATTTTCATTGCTGATTAAATATGCCTTATCAAAATGAGCATGATGACAGGTAAACCCACCTCTTTCATGTACTTTGTCCATAAATACAGTTTTCATATCCCAAGTTGAATAGGAACGGTTTTGATTGTGATGAGAGAGATGA
>NYTD01000329.1 GCA_002683315.1 Deltaproteobacteria bacterium
GCCAGTGCTGCATGGATTATCCAGATCAGTGCACTCGTAGATATATCGGAGAATTTCTACAAGGAAAAGGTGTTGTGTTCACAGAATATACCCAAGGAGTAAATGCTGGAGGAAATGCTGTCGATCCAGGGTCTGGGGTAGACGGTGAAGTTTCATTCTCCCACGGAAAAAATTGGAAGAGAGGGATTGAATTTCCAAACCCTGTATACTTTGCGTTCAAGATCAACCAAACTCCATATGGAGAGCTCAAGCAGTGCGCAGACTGGATGAGTCGAGTTCCTCAATCCGATAAGGGGCAATACTTTGTCGGAATCTCTTCGTTTCATGAAGATGAAAGCAAAGCCCGAAAAGATGCACAAAAGAAAGCGTCCGAAGAGGCGATGCGTGCAGGCTTTATTAGCTACGATAGTGGCCCTGTAAAAATGGTTCCCGAAGACTGGTGTATGGAGACCTCTTATCAAAGTGGCGTCACAAAATACAAGGCGAAGGCACTTGTTTTAATCCAGACTCCGCCCCAAAGCAGTATACCAGAGGTAGCGCCAGCACAAGAGGCACTTCCTCAACCACAAAGTGAAACAACCGTACCCACAAGTAAAACAGAAACATCTGCCCCAACGAGTACCGAAGACCAAAATAAGTACCTCACACTTCTCAATCGTGTACAATCGATGAATTTCGACTCTGAAAAAGTCGAGGAAGTACAGGCATCAGCAGGATTCCCTATAACCTGTGCACAGTTAAGTACCATCGTTAACGAACTGCAGTTTTCTAATGATCAAGTGAAGGTTGTACGAATCCTAAGGCAACACATTACAGATCCTCAGAATGCTCTCGTTTTAGAACAAAGCTTTACGTTTGATTCGGATAAGAAAAAGATTAGAAATTTATTCCGCTAGAGAATCTTGGTACCATACGTAAGATGATACCTGTGGTGGATAAATAAAGATGACTGTAAAAATCCCAGCACACACATATCAACTTTTCAAGTTGGGTGTGCTATGTTCACAAAAAATATCATCATCAAAATCAAAAAATAATCAAGTCTGACTTATATTTTTAAGACTACGAAAATAACGATCATTCTACTCGCAATCAAGTGCGATCATGATCGTTATAAAACAGAGATTCTACAATGACAACAATATATAAATAATCATATAAAACCTTTCTTTATTGGTATTCTACAACGAATTACACGTAACATCATTAACAATGATCAAATGTGCTATATTGTAGGATCAAGATGGTTTATTTACAAAATTATTGAGATCACATATTTCTTATGCTAGCTTAAAATTGTTCTAAAGTAAATAATGTCGGATAAATATTTATCCATAGAACAAATCTCTTAATAAACATACGGAGTAAATTATGAATCTAAAGAAAAGCATTGTGGCTCTTTCTATCATTGGATCTTTTGCAGCGACTTCTGCATTTGCCCAAAACAACAGTACTGGTCAAATTACTGTACAAGGTGTTGTTCCTGGTACATGGGAACTGACCGTGTATGATATTAATTCAGGATACGATTTTAATCTAACTGATGCCACTGCTGATATTAGTGCTCGAGTAGGTACCATTCACATATATACAAACGATTCCACGTCTGCCGGCGGTCATCTTACGATCGAATCTGCCAATGCCGGTCGATTAATTAACAGTTCCACTGGTCCTGGAATCGCGGCTGAACATCAAGTATACACATTTGATCTCGTTGACAATACACTTGTAACAAACGGTCTTACTGTAAATGCTACATCCTCATTGGACCCTGCTACTGCAAATACTTTTAATCTTCTGACTCCAGCAACAGTAGACTTTGACAGTGAAGGTGGCACTTCTGCAGCTGCAGAAGGCTTGTATGACGTAGAAATCACCATACCTGGAACAGGTCGCCCACAAGCATCAGGTGTATATACCGATACCATTACATTCACCATCATGGATGATAATTAATCATAACTGTTCCATGAAAATTGATACTGATGATAGTACTCTATCATCAGTATTTTTTTATGTACAACTCAACTAGGCGAATCATATGAATATATTCATCTTTTTATTTTCATTATTGTGCACACAAAATCTATGGGCCTTCAAAATAAATCTAGACCAATCCACAATCCAACTCGCAGATGGTGTATATTCAACAACCGCTACAATACTGAATGATAGTGAGGGAATGATTGCAATAGAAGCAAGTCCTCGAATACGTAGCTATAATAAAGATGGTGAAGAGAGTTTTGAGAAGGAAGCAGAAAATCTTATCATTGTTCCAAGCCAGATGATTATTCCAGCAAATGGAGAGCAAGTTCTGAATATCCGTTGGATTGGTCCACGAGATATCGCCGTAGAAAAAGCCTACCGTTTACTCATTGAGTATGTCTCTGTATCCGAAGATAAACTCAAAGGAATCGTTACGGAGAAGCAGCAAGCCGGAATAAATATTAATTACAGAATTGCAAAATCTTTCTATGTCTCTCCCCAAAATGCCAAAGCCGAAATTGTACTCCAAAAGGCACAAAAAAAAGTCATAAAAGGTCAAAGCATGCTTCATCTTTCATGCACGAACCTTGGTACAAAACATCTAATCGCACACGCTCTTGATGTGCAACTCACCACAAAATCCAATGGTAATGTCCTCCTTTCATTCTCCAAAAACGATTTTGGTGGCAGTATTAACTTTTTACCACAAGAAGCACGCGAAATATATGTTCCTTGGCCATCTTCGCTCAAAGATAATGATATCTTGGATGCTCAGGTTGTTGGATTTGGTAAATAGGACAATAAATCATCGAAAATAATCTTTGTTGTTCCTTGTTTTTACTTTGTTTCATTCTATATAAGACAATAAGATAAGAATCTTGTAAATATAAAAAACGCTCTGACACGAATTGATAAAATGTATTCAACTTTTCATTCATTTAGATTACTATCATTTTGAGTACATAAAAGATGAGTCTCATCACTGGCATTCAGCTACTGGTTCTTATTAGTCTTGGTTGTACTTCATCAGCATATGCAGAATCTCCACAGACAAAAGTACTCATCCCTCCCTCTACAAAATCTGATTCAAACAAGGAAAAACAAAGCTTAGAAGAGCAAAAAGCAGCTCTTTTCGAAAAAGCCTTTGGTAAAAAAACTCCTGAGACATATTATCCGCATGATATGCAAATAATTTTGGATCAGACTATCGTCACCCCCATGGTTGTTGACATCAACCCTTATACACAGTCCTTACGCTTCAAAACAACCTCTATCAAATATTTTTTAGAGCAGCATCTATTAAAAACAGAATTACGAAAAATATTAGGAGAGAAACTCCCCCCCACATTGAGCGAAGAATTTCTACGTGAATATGGTTTTGACATTAAGATCAACATGAAATATCAAACGGTCTCCATTACCAGCCCGCTGAAACTACGTAAACAGGTGAATCTATATCTTCGTTCTCTCCCAAAGGTATATTCCGCACAGCCAAATAAAAATCAACCCATCAATGGATATCTCAATACGCTACATGCTTTCAGCATGAATAAATCCCGCTATAGCTATAATGGAAATTATAATTCCAACATTCACATGCATGACTGGTTGCTTCAAACAGAAACACAATATAATTACAATAATGAACAGAATTCTATGGTTACAAGTGGACGTATCGTTCGAGATCTCCTTGAGGAGCGGGTTCGATTGACTTTTGGGGACAATAACTCGCCTAATTCTGATTTATTTCTTGAGAGATTGCCACTCGCAAGTGGTTTTCAACAAGCTTTATTTGGCGTCGATGTCAGTCATGTGGGACGTATGGCTCGTCAAAGCAATCGCAAAAGTGAATTCTCGTACTCATTAACTGTTGTCACACGCTCTCGTATAGAAATTGAAATAAACGGAAGCCCTGTATACAACCAAATCGTCTCTCCTGGTACATATATTTTGCAAGGTTTTCCATTTCAAACAGGCAGAAATAATCTCACAATCCGAACCATTAGCGCTCAGGGTACCATTCAAGAGAAACAGATGGAATACTTCCATAATCCAAGTTTGTTACCAAAAGGTGCGACTGAATATCAATTTGTAACGGGTTTGCCATACAAAAATTTTACAGACTTTACAGAACTCGACGATACTCGCTTAACCAACTTGGCATATTTTCGATATGGCCTAAATGCTCAATTCGGTCTCACAGGATACATGCAAACAATTCGAGACAATGTAATTGTGGGTTCAATCGGTGAATATGGATTTGGAGCCAATATTATGTCATTGGAATTGGCTCATAGCAGGAATGCGCAAGATCAAATGGGACAAGCCTTACGTCTTAGAGCATATAGCTCAAGTGCCAGCATCCAAAATAAAAGACTGACATTGATACCGAGTTACTACACCATCAACATCGATTATACTTCGCTTCATTTCGATCGGAATATGTTCGTTTCTGACACCAGTCCTAGAAATAGTCTAAGAAGTGTCATCTCGCCATCTGTAATTTGGCAATTTACCAATTGCTGTCAGGTTCAATTATCTGCTGTATTTAGAGACAATCGAAACAGAGTTGATTCACAAGCCTTTGAACTACGAAGTTTCTACCGTATCAAAGGAATACAGATCGATACAACATTAGAAAGAACTTATGACATACAAAATGATTCTTTCACATTTTTCACCAATCTTACATGGCGTCCTGGTAGAAAAAAGCGAAATCGTTTTAATTATCGGTATTCGAATAATACAAATGAGCACACTCTTATGGCGAACTTGTGGCCAGAAAACGACAAATTCATGAATTATCAGTGGAATAGTCGATTCATCAATCCTGAAAATCAATCACATGATGGTTTAATTCGATATCAAAACCTAGAACATACCCTCGCTACCCGATACTACCGTTCAACCAATGTTGGCTATAACTACGACCGATTTGAAGTGGATTACGACGGTTCTCGTGCACTTATTGATGTAAATCATTCCAGACAATCAACGTGGTCCACAACAACATCCATGCAAATCGCAACTTCTGTAGCCTTTGTTGGCAAACATTGGGGGATTTCAAGACCCATTAACGAAAGCTTTGCAATTCTATATCCAAATAATGAAGGAATGAAAGATGGAACAATAGTATTCAAAAATGGCAGTGTCTTGGATCGATTTAGTGCCGCTGTTTTTCCATTTTTGGGAAGCTATCAATCAAAAGAGCTCGGGATTCATTCTGTCGATATGCCTATTGGACTAGACTTAGGACCACAGCAATTTATCTTAGAGTCAAGACTAAACACGGGTCAAGCGATTCCTATCGGAAAGCCGGGTGGTGTTATTATGGCGAGCGCCATACTGCATAAACCGAATGAAAAACCATTTGATCTAGAAGTCGGAACATGTACCTATGTGGATGACCCCACACTCGTGGTTCAATTTTTTACGAATAGAAAAGGGAAGTTATTGGTGCAAGGGCTAAAATCTGGGACATATTCTGTACAACTGCTAAGTAATGAGTATGCTGATTTTACGATAGAAGTTCCAAAAGACGCGCAATCTCCATTTAATTTAGGCACGATCACATTAAAGCGAGAAAAATAAAGGTAAAGATTATGACACGACTCATTATGTCAATCCAGTTCATATTGTTCACGTTCCTATGTGCTCGTTCCTCTTTGGCCGATTGCCAATTATCATTTAATGGAATTGGAACAAACCAATATATTGTCGTGGATGCGGAAAATATCAATAAAAGCACACTAACCAAATCAGTCAGCTTCACTGTTGAGAATGCAAGTTCCTCAGATTGCTATTACTTCATCACAATGGATGAAGGAGGTGCTGGAGATATAAGTTATAATCGCCAAGCATCTATCACACATGCCTTGCCTATCATGTTCCAAAATACCAACAGCGATGGTATTTCATATCAACTATATTCTCAGTCTGTCATGGCGAGTAACATTGTGAAATCTCTTAACCATGCGGTCTTTCAGCAAAATGTATTGGGACCACGCCTTATAAGATCTGGCCAAACGCTATCCGAACGTTTTCTCATCCATGTGCCCGCCCAATCACTACCCAATCTCATTGCGGAAAGCTATCAAGATGACGTCATGTTGACATTGTATCAAAGTCCTACTGCTGCGATTGATTTTGTGAATGATTGTACACACTGTATTGAAGAGGGAGAACAACCCCTCAATATCCAATTTGGAATCATGAATTATGTCACATTGTCTATTGGGAATAACTACAACCCCAACACGAGATCAGCATTATTGGATTTTGGCGAATTACAAACGAGTAAAGAAGAGTCTTTTGAAATATTTGTCGGTGGAAGAACAGGCGATGGAAGCGCCTGTTCTATTACCATTAGCTCTGAAAATGGCTCCAAAATGGTACGTGAAGATGTTGTTGGCACTCCAAAAGCAAATGAGGAAGTCAAGTACACGATTCGAGCACAATCCGATATCGGCTCTCCAACTGTTTCAACAAATATAGATGTATCTGCTCCAAATATTCCTGTACATCTGGCAACATCAAGTACACCATTTCTTTGTGGAAGCAATAACAAAGGAGTGATGGGCGTGGAGGTATATATAACGATTGGAGATGTAGAACAAAAGAAATCCGGGTTCTATCGAGACACCATCACGATTGAAGCGACCATTGGTTTGTAGCCTTTTTTCTATTTCAAGCTTTTCGCGAGGCGAAATCCATACCCCGACAATCTCTTTGTTGGGGAATACGAGCTGCGAAATACCAAGGTCAAATCATATGGGTTGTTATGAAACCCACCTCCTCGAAGGATTCGTTCTGTATGATTGGCTGCATTGGGGTCTCCTTCGGAATATGGAAAGCCATCGCCACTATGCATCCACTCCCACACATTTCCGTGAATATCGTGGAGTCCAAATCCATTGGACATAAGCAATCCAACTTCTTTGGGACCATCTTCTTCATTATTTCCGCAGTACCACGCCATTTCGGAGAGAAGAGGATTCTCCACAGCATCCATAATTTGACTCTCTCCGTCACAATCATTGCTGTCGTAGTTTCCTCCAACCCAATCACCAGAACCCGTCCAAAAATCTCTCTTGGTACCCGATCGTGCTGCCAGTTCCCACTCCATTTCTGTGGGTAAGCGATATCCTTTGCAGTCTTCAATCTCAATATCTGACCTAGGTGCACAAATCACGCTGGAGGTAAATCCTGTACATACATAGCATCGTTCCAAATCATTATAAGAAGACCATTCATTGGCAAAATTTGCGGCCATATTCCAGCTCACAAAGTATGCTGCGGCATCACCGACATCCAAGAAACTGGATTCTTTATCTCTTTGACAACGATAGCCCAACACCAGTTCGAACTGAGATTGTGTAACTTCGTATCGCATAATTTGAAATTCATAATCCAACTCATACCGCTCTTTGGGATCTCGAAGAATCGACTCATCTTCAAATGTAATATTCACAAAGTCTAAGTCCAGTCCCAAGTCTTGCTTCACATACTCGCGTTGACAAGCCAAAGTTAGAGTCATCAAACCAAACATCAAATACAAACCTATTTGATTATCTTTCATCCATATGCTCCTAAATATCATAAAGAGACCAGAGAACCATTAACGTTTCTATACCATTCTAGCATCATTCCATACCATCACAATCTTGATCAATACCATCATTAGGGATGTCAGATGCATTGGGATATATCAATGCTTCACCATCATCACAGTCAGGGTTTGCATCAACACTGGTGCTATACAATACTCCTTGAGGTATATTGGGACCACTGCTTAAAACAAGCGAGCCATCTTCGTTAAGCATCGTAAAGACATTCTCTTCTTCCCAGTTTCCTGCTGTGTACACAATCTTTACCTCATAACCACTTTCAACACATACAGTATCACTACTAGAAGAACCTTCCCCTTGAATTTGAGCCACCTGAATACCGTTGTTGATCAAGGTTAAGTATCCACCGTTCCAACCATCACCATAACCGTCCGTCATCTCAAAATCATAACAGAATTCGTAACCACAAGTGTGAAATCCATCAGAGTCCACATCATTGAGATTGTGAGTAGGATCAGTGTCATTGCAATCAAATTCACAAGATGAAAATCCATCAGAGTCCACATCATCCCAATTCAGATCCGCATCATTATCATTGCAATCACCATCACAGGAGGTCAGTCCATCTCCATCGGAGTCACTGAGGTTATACCAAGCATCACCATCATCACAATCAACATCATTATAGTCTCCATCTCCATCACTGTCTGTCCAATCAATACCATCACAATCTTGATCTATGCCATCATCTGGAATTTCTGTTGCTCCAGGATAAATGTTGGAATTATGGTCATCACAATCTATTTCACTTACACTCTCATTTTCGTATGCGAATCCTTCTGTTGGATACGGCCCATCGGTAAACAATTCTGTTGTTGAATCTCTCCATATGTATACATTGTCCTGCTCCCAAATACCAGCAGTGTAGTAGAGTTCATACGTCCAACCGTTGAGCATGCATATCGTTTCTATTTGTCCTGCTCCTGTGGCGCTATAGCTCCCCCAATCAACACCTTCTACCACAAGCGTGACTTGTGATCCTGACCATCCATCTTCCCAAAGATCAATCAACTCAAGCTCAAAACAGACGCTTTCATCACATCGTCCCCAACCATCACCATCGATATCATCAAGACCCAACATCGGATCTTCATCATCGCAGTCACCATCACAGCTCGATTCACCATCACCATCAAGATCATCAAGATTGTATAAAGAGTTATTGTCATCACAGTCACCATCACACGTCGTATATCGGTCTTGGTCTAAATCAACAGTGTTGTTTGTGGCATCATGATCATCACAATCAGCAACTGCATGATAAATATGACTATAAACAGTCCCCTGAAATGGATTTGGTCCGTCTTCATGAAGAATCGTTCCATCTGCTCGCTGAAAGATATAACTATTTTCTTCTTCCCATTCATCTGGAGTATAGACCATCTCCAATCTTTTGGTTCCACTCACGCAAAATTCTACAGAGCTTTGCGAACCCACAGCGGCATATTCTGCAATGAGAATATCATCTTCGTAGTGGGATAAGCTCCCACCATTCCAACCATCACCATATGTATCTGCCATGTCCAGAACAAAACAAATATCTTGTGCGCATGTTGCTGCGCCATCTCCATCAACATCATCAAGATTCAGACTGGCATCATTGTCATCACAGTCTACATCGCTACCCCAACCATCACCATCTGCATCTTCAGGATCCAACCCATCACAATTTTGATCAATACCATCAAAGATAATTTCTTCTGCGCCTGGATTCACACTGGCATCTGTATCATCACAATCGGAATCTTCCAACGAACATTCAATATATCCATCTCCATCATCATCGACTTCGTCAGGCAAGAGATTCTCCAAACTCCACTGAGCATGGTTGCAATCATTAAATAATTGATCGCATAATTCTTCTGCTCCTGGATAGACCGTGGATTGAGAATCATCACAATCTTCATCATTAACAAATCCATCTCCATCACCATCAAATCGATCAGCACCTGAGCAATCTTGATCAATTCCATCATCTTCAATATCGACTGCATTGGGATGAATGGATGCATCGTTGTCATCACAATCAACCTCTGCACCAAAACCATCCCCATCCACATCGACCAAATCTGATCCTGTGCAATCTTGATCGATACTATCGTTGGGGATATCCTCTGCATCTGGATGAACGTCTGCATTGGTATCATCACAATCATTGGCAACGTTTGATTCTCCCTCTCCATTACAATCTAAATTCGAACTTTCCATGGTTTCCAAAGTGCCGTCATCATCAACATCGTTCATGGCACCATAACCATCATGATCAAGATCAGGGTAGCAGGATTCCATTCCATCACAGTTACTGTCCAACGCATCTACAGGGTAGTCTATTGCCGCCGGAGATACATCAGCATTCTCATCGTTACAGTCCGTTCCAGAAATAATGGGTGATTCCACATTGCCATCACCAAAACCATCTCCATCTACATCAGTCATACAGTCGCTTTGTGAATCTTGTATCGCTGCACCGGGGTATGTATAGGGGTCATTGTCATCACAATCGTTGGAGGCAAAAAAACCATCTTCATCTGCATCGAGGTCTTCCTCCACCTCACTTTCGGGCTCTTGAATATTGCCAGAATCTTCACTCGAAGGTTCATTCCCATTTTTCTCGTCAATCACAACTGCTGCGTCTCTACACGCAAATAAAAACGCTAAAATACATAGCACCATACGTCATGCTCCTCTAAATCATATCCAATATCATATCATAGGAAACCATGGTTTTATAAAATAAAAACCCCACTGTGTATGATTGGCGGTCTACCAGAACATGATAAAAAACATTGAAATCAAAGCTTATTGATGACGACCAGACCATCTCCAGAGCGAGCGCCAGACTGAGAATTTGGATTGCTTCCATCATTGTATGAGGAACCTCCCCCAGACCAAGATCCGTTCCCATAGGTCCCCGTACCGTTTCCACCGGTGTATCCTCCACCGCCGCCACCTGCATGACCAACGCCACCGCCACCACCGAACCCACCATATCCAATATGAGAACCTGCTGGATACGTTGATGATGAGGAATAATCACCTCCTGTACCACCAGACACAAAGGCGACACCACCATAACCGGCCAAGGAATTGGCTCCGATTCCATAATAGCCTCCTCCACCGCCACCATCGTGCCCTGCATAGCCTCCCTGACCACCTGATGCGATACTACCATTGGAACTTGACACACCAGGTGTCGATCCACCTTGACCATCTGTACTTGATGTAACGACACCACTATTGGCACCTGTACCACCTCCACCACCAGCAACCAGGAGTGGTGTATCATCACTGGAATATGCGATAAAACTTCCACCACCACCACCACCACCAGCATTACTGGTTCCGCGGGAGATGCCATCTGCTTTCTGTCCAACGAGTATCTTGAGTTCATCCCCTGCTTGCAAAGTAAACTCTCCATAGACATAGGCTCCTTCTCCACCGGAGACCCCTCCATTTGTAGTTCCAGCACCTCCTTGTGCCCCCCATGCTTCGATACTATATGTTCCGTTTGATGGAACCGTCCAGTATTGAATACCAGCAGTGACCGTTACTTCACCATCGAGCGCAGTCCCAGAATAGGAAGAGTTGCAATTCCCTTGTGTTGGACCATATCGACCACTAATACCACAAGAATCAAATTCTCGTTGTCCATCCCAATCTGAGGTCACCTCTACGGACGCACTGGCAGACAGCCCATCATCAATCCCATCATTTGGAGTGACAGTGCAGGTCCAAATCTCACCAGATGCAATCTCTGTGGAAGCAACAACACTGGTCGTTGATGTTGTAGAAGCCGAGGTATAAGACTGACCATCTACATCCCACGAAAATAGATAGGTGGGCGTATCCCCATCTGGATCTGTCGATAACGAGGTGATGGAGCATACAAGACTATCCACTGCCTCAATCGGAGCAGAAGGAGAAACAGCTACAGTCGGTGCTTCTGGGGGACGGTTCTGAACAGTCAGCGAGGCACTTCCTGACACAAAAACACCTTGATCATCCGTGGATGAGGCCGTGCATATCACACTATCCATGGGAACAGCAGACGTGGTGCTCAAATCAAGACTCGAAGAAGAACTGACGATCGAATTGGCGACTTCCCATGAATACTGCACACCAAGGTTTGGCTCATCAGGGTCAAAGACAAATGCTGAGCAGATGAGGGTATCCGTATTATAGATGTTGGTGGGACTAATCGAGGGTCCTGTAAGAACGGGTATAGTATTCTCTACGACAACACTCGCAGTTGATGTTGTGACCTCACCATCAGAATCTATTGCTGTTGCTGTACAGAGGATACCATCTCCCACGTTCGAATCTTGTGCCAAAATCGTATAGGATGAAGAAGAACTGAGAATATTCGAAGAAACCGACCATTGATAGGTGATCGGAACATTACCATCATCAATATCACTGGCGACTGCAGAGCAAACCAAGGTTGTTCCCGTGTATACACCAGCACTTGGAGAAATTGTTGCTACCGTTGTAAACGTTGGAGCAGAATTGATAATTTCAACGCTTTCCTGAGCTATCATTCCATCGGTATACCCATCGTTGGGCGTAACCTTTGCTGTCCAAATTTCGCCTGCCATGGTTTCACTTGATGGTATGGTATCACCTGTGTGTGACGTTAGTACTCCATCTTTGAGCCATTCAATCGAATAGGTGATGGGATCACCATCAGCATCTGAAGAAGCACCATATATCAGTAGCAGATCATCTTGTGCATCAGCCGAAGATGGAGAAATAGAAATAGACGGTTGTGTAGGAGGGTTGTTTATACGAAGAAAAAGAGAAGAAGTCGTACTCAATCCCGATGTATCGGTCGCTGAAACAAAAATATTATGGAGACCACTGGAAAGAGCCGAAGTAGAGAAAGTAACGATTCCCGAAGAATCTGGACTTTGTGATGAAAGCACACCATCGATATCGGACTCCCAACTCATCGCTATATCCGAAGACAAATCTTCTTGGTCTGTTACTGTAGCTGAAAAAAGAATAGCAGAAGCAACGGAATACACTCCCCCACTGGTTGGACTGCTCACCTGAAGTATAGGAGGAGAACCAACGATTAACTGAGTGGATGTGACACATAATCCTCCCACTTCATCCTCGACACGTAGAGAGACTGTATGCGTCCCTGCACTCAGGCCACCATACGCAAAACCAATACTCCCATCAGTGTTGGGAATATCCGTGTTGAATACACCATCGATATTGGATTCCCACTGAATCGATAACAAGCTATTGTTTATGTCTGCATCATCCACCACTGCTGAGAAACCAATATCTTGTCCCTCTACAAAAGAAGATCCAGTGATTGGATCCGTTATCGAACAACTCGGCTCGGTATTCGAAGCTCCCACAGAAATTGCAAGACTCTCTGTTGTCGTCTTTCCAGATGAATCCTCAACACGAAGTGTGATGGCATGCTGTCCTTCACTCAATAGAGCGTAGCCTTCAATGGTACCATCTGTATTGGGTTCACTGGTGAGAGGCAAGATACCATCTTGGCTTGATACCCATTCATACATAAGCGCAGTGGCTTCATCTTCTGCATCTTGTATTTGTGCGGAAAAGAAAATCAGTTGATCAGAGTAGTATGCTCCTTCTATTGTTGGCTCTATGATCTGTGCTGTTGGAGCTTGTGTAGCAGAGACAACAAC
>NYTD01000330.1 GCA_002683315.1 Deltaproteobacteria bacterium
ACTTTTCTACGTGACGTATCTTATATCGATACACACGGGAAGAGATTTGTTTCCAGTGCGACACGTGAAGTGTATTTGCTCATTCAATCAAACAAACGAAAAATGCTCGAATATACCATGATGCAAGTATATGAGGATTTATACTTGGAACCACACGAAGAGGAACGTTTACAAACGATATTTGAACAAACAAGCAGTGTAGATCATACGTTGTATCGACAAATGGAGCAAAACACACGCCGAAATAGGATTGTAGAAATCTTTGAAGGTAAGCTAAGTGATTACAATGTAGAGCCATCTGAGCTGATCGTAAAAGGCAACCGAACATTGGTGTATTCTGCTCATGATATTCCTATATTTGGCATTTTATTGGATATTGAAGGTGTTCCGCTACACGATACGAAGTGTGTTGGGCTGCGAACCTTTCAGCGCAAAGAGGCTCTTCACAAAGAACCAATTATTCCGCAGCTGCCTTTGATTCAAGAATGGATTTCCTATGAGGTCGTTGAGAAAGATATTCGATACAGAGACAACTTCTTTTATGCTTGGTTTGCAGGAATGGAGCAATCCTTGCGAAAGATCTTGAAAGGACGACGCCTGTTGCAGCAGCTTTCGATCACGTTGGGATGCGAATCACTGATATTCTCAAAAGATGCATACATACTTTCATTTTCACCATCAGATAGAATAAAAATAGATGAAGGGTTTATCGGGAAAATATGCTTGCGGATCGACGAATCGAATTATGACCATCACCACATTGTTTTTCAGCTTCCGGATACAAGGTTGCGATTGTCGGATCATCAAAAATCATTGGGATATACGTACTACACCAAGCGTCTGAAACCAGCAACCCAGAGAACAGAAAGGGTTGGCTTCAAGATCAACTGGAAGAAAGAATCGATTGAGAACATGGAGCGCAGTTGTATATTACTGTGGAATATTGTGATCGAATTATGGATGTTTCCAATGTGTACACGTGAGAGCATTGGTGGTGCAAAGGCCTATATGGATCCCATTACGACACATTTACAATCCTTAATACCATCGGGGCTGTGCTTTACCAAGGAAGAGCAAAAGTTCTTGTGGTTTTCGACATTGAAGCCAGATGAAAAGGCATCGATATTCAAACTGCCATTGGACAAACGATGGGGGTATATGTACCATACTGGCAAGAGCACCATTCATATTGGATTAAGATGTAGAGAGGGACTGTTGGTCCCTCCATCACTGCAGTCTAGTGTGACATTTTGTAATAGAGAAGGATTGCTGTTTGCTCAGTGGAATGTCAATAAGAATAGTGCAGCCCTAGACGAGCTGCTATCGATGATAGATTATCATCATGAGAATACAAAACCATTTTTGATGTCTCAATCCTTATTTGTTTCTTGGATGACGTATTTGGTACATAAGGGTGGCTATATCATCTATGAGCTCATTCAGCATATACAAGGAACATCTGTTTCTGTAGCTGAGTTATCAGGTTTGTTGGAGATACCCGAGAATCGTGTGAGACGATTGTGTCGTGTAATCACAGGAGCGAAAGACCACCTTTGCGTAATTCAAGAAGGACGTTTGTTTCTGAATTCTGAATATGAGACATGCTTAACAAGCTGGCTTCAATATCAAGAACAAAATCATCAAATGATCTACAATACACTGTCTTTCATAGAGAAAAAACTAAATACTATCTTTCCATCCGAAGGTGGCTGGGTTGTTGAGTTCTCGAGACGTTTTCGGGCTTCTAGGATTATTCAGGTATCGAAACAGTCATGGTGCTACGGTATGATGAAAGAGCAACAAGTAGCGATAGCAATTGAAGCAAACCGAGGCTTTTTTAATTCTGTAAAATTAATCGGCGTAGTCGGACAATTTTCGGATGAACATCATCATCCATTACGAGATGCTCTATTTCACGCTGTGCAGAGCCACACTGTTTTGGGAGAGCGTGAGGTGAAGCAATCTCAAGGTTGGCTTGTATCTAGCTCCATGCCAAAGGAAATCCAAGAAACAGGAGGGGCAGAATGGACGTATACAACTCTCGAGTTACAACAGCAGCTTGCAAAGGCTCTTTGCCAAGAGTTGGAATTGTGGAAGGATTTTGAAGCAGAAATAGATGACTTCGTACAAAAACATAAGCACATGCTAGAGTTGGCGTGGAACAAAGAGATGGAAGCAGTGTATCAACAACCCATGTATCGGGGACTTGTCTTTACAGAAGAAATCTTGTCTCTATCTCCACTAAAGCTATCTAAGGAGCTACTAGAGAATACAAGATCCTTGTGTATTGATATTAATCAATACATTGAGGAACAATCATGGCAGACAACACTTCGAAAAGTACAAATGACAGGATACTCCGTTTGGGATCGCAAAGGTATCATCATTGAATCATCATTACCAATATTGGAGCTTTTTGTAGGCTGTTTGAACACACAAACAAGCGATGGCCATACAAGAATCGATGATCAGGGTGGCATTGATTTGGCAATTACATTATCTGTACGACGAAAATCAGCGCAATCAAATGTATTGGGAGCGAATGTCATTGTCACTGATGAGTGGAACCAATTAGTGGAACGACTGAATCAAGCTGAACATGACTGGATTGTGAAAGACGAGGAAGATCAATCAAATTCAATTGTATATTCCATTCAGCTGAATATACCACTTTCCAATATATGGAAGGGATGTTCGACAGCAGAAGAACGCTATAATACATATCGAAATTGGATACAAAAAGGATTGGATCTGGTCATGCAAAACGGAGAATGGAAAAGTGTAAATGAGGTCGGTGAATAGATCGCTACCACCCGAAATCGCATTATAAAGCCACATTGTGTACAACGCATTCATATCGCCTACCCTCATCACACCAAAGCTTCGTTCACAAGATCGCATTTATTCTGCTTGGGTAGCAATGCATGATGGTGGCTCTTCTCCTCCACACATACAGCTACAATCTTCATCGCTCGAATCATCCTCCACTGCTGTCTGACCATAACCAAAACAAGGACAGTAGCATTCTCCGGGTAGAATTTCACAGTCTTCAAGGGCTTGGCAATTGACATTTCCTTCTGTATTGCCCCTCAGATCATTCTGTACGACTCCCTCTTCGCAAACACCGACAGCATCCCGACAATTGTAGATGCTGTTCTCTTCCGTCAGTTCGAGAGTACAGGATGCGGATTGCATACATTGACTTCTGGTCATTTCGATACAAGTCAGATCGGTTGGTTGCTCTTGTTCCTTTTCTTGACTTTCACAGGCGAATATTCCGCCCAAGAAAATGTGGATCATCCAATATGACATACTAACCTTCCGCGTGTTGATATAGTGGGATGAGACAATTATCGTGCATTTTTCATGTCGTTGTCAAGTCTGTTTGTCTGTTGTTGAATTCTTTACAAAAGTTCTGCTGCGATCGAAGATGCCGTTGTTATGTAGATGATGAGGATTTTTCAAGGGAGTACAAATATGAATAAGCCAGACTTAACAGGGAAAGTTGCAATTGTTACGGGTAGCAGTCGCGGTATCGGAAAAGAGATTGCAATCGAGTTGGCTCGTGCGGGTTGCGATGTCTGTGTGGCCGCAAAAACCACGGAGCCACATCCCACATTACCGGGTACTATTTTTGATACTCGAGATGCGATTTTGGCATTGGGTCGAAAATCAATCGCGGTGAAGACCAATCTTCGTGAAGAATCGGAGATCAAGAATATGGTCGAGCGAACAGTTGCGGAACTGGGTCGTGTCGATATACTGATCAACAATGCCGGAGCGTTGTGGTGGAAAAATGTGGCAGACACGCCGCTAAAGAAATTCGATTTGGTGATGGACGTCAACGCGCGTGCGGCCTACGGTTGTGCGTATTACTGTCTACCACATATGAAAAAACAAGGATATGGACATATTATCAACATGTCTCCGCCGGTCGATATGAGCATGCTTCCGGGAAAGGTTGCCTACTGTATTTCCAAGTTTGGAATGACAATTGTCGCCCATGGTTTGGCTACGGAGGTTCGCAAACACAACATCGCGGTAAATGCATTGTGGCCAGCAACCATCGTGGAGTCACAAGCATCAATTAATTTTGGTTTGGGAACCCCCAAAAACTGGAGAAAAAGTTCCATCATATCCGATGCAACAATGGCGATTTTGAGTCACGAACCACCATCATTAACGGGCCGTGCCCTGCTTGATGAAGAAGTTCTTGAAATGGTCGGCGTGACAGATTTTGATCCGTATCGCTGTGAACCCGGTGGAAAATTAATTCGCATTGCTGGACGATCTTCTGTTGCATCCTCGTTTGGAACCGGAGCAGGTGGAAGCCAAAAAATGAATCCACAGGTCAAATAGAAGAGATCCCGTTGGCATCGTTGGGTCTGTAGACCTGGTCATCAGATATCAACATATCTCTTTGTATGAATACTTTTGAGATATGGGAACTTGGGTTCAAATTCGCTATCCATGTACCTTTTCTTTTGCTCATGCATAGAGATTTTGTCAGCGTTTTCCAAGTATGCTTAGAAGTCGTTTTCTGAATACTGGAAAACTCGAAATATTATTATGTCCAGCATCTTCAATCGTGTGCAGTGTGATTTTATCAGAGAGTTCCGCGAGTCGAATCGATGATGTGTATGGAATAAGTTCGTCTTTTGTACCGTGAAACAAATGTACGGGATATTCTGTTTTCGCAATGTATTGATCGGTACTGAGCTTATATCGAATGAGAAAATCAGGAAGAAACGGATACATACTGTGAACCAAATCGGGAAAATTATAATAAGGCGTCTCTAAGAACAACATCTTGGGTGGATGATTCTTTGCCAACTTAGCCGCAACACCTGAACCGATAGAGCGGCCATATATGATGATGTCTTTGCCTTTGTATCGTTGTAGTGCGGCCTGATAAAGAGCTTCTGCATCACGATGTAGATCATTCTCGGACTGAATCGTTCCAGTAGATTTTCCGTATCCTCGATAATCGATAATCCAAAAGTCATAGGGAGTATTTTGAAAATCCTGAAACACGTATGCCCAGGAATCTAGATTACCGGCATTGCCATGAAGATACAATACAACACCTTTATTACCTGTTTTGGTGAACAATATTGAGTTTATTTTCTCAGAACCAGAATCAAGAGTTAATTCTTCAAACGGAATATTAAATGAATATTTATGGTCATTGGAAAGCTTCGTTGGAAAGAAAATGACTTTCTCTTGCAGAAAGTACAACAAAAGAAATACTGCAATCAACAGCATAATTCCTACCAAACAAAATCTAAGTATCCATTTCATATGTACCATTCCTTGTTGTACGATCACCAAATAATTACGACCATTCTTTGGTCATAGAAAAAAATGGACTTCAAGTGATTACCACATTTTTTGGTTAGATTTCAAGTTGTGTTGTCTATGAATCTGCAATAAATATTTGCCTTTCTGTGTGTGCTATGGAAAAATTTGGTTCAAATTCGCACACCGTCACACATGTTATGAACAAATTTTTGTACCCAAAATGTCTTGCTCTACGAAAAGAAACATGTGTGTTGAACGGTACCCTTGTTATAGGGATCTGTTAGACTTCAGTATCGTAGAGGAAATGATGAAAAAATCACTAATTATATTGGCTGGTATCGCTATACTGGCTCTGGCTTCTGGACAACGTCCTGTTCATGCAGATCTGGGAGCAGATACCATGAAGTGCTTGGCACAAACGACGCTGCATATTGATGGCAACTTCTCAGAGGAAGAGAAGAACTTCTTAAGAGAAACAATGGGTGTTCGAAAGCAAACATTAAACGGCTGGCAACATAACTGTGTAACGCCCAAAGAGCAGTTTTTACAAAATGTGAAGGAAAATCACCAAAACGGTGAAGATCCCGTTAAGATATCCATGATCGCCGCCACTATGGCCAATGCCGATGGTGTTGTTCATGACTTAGAACGCAGCCTCATCGAAGATATGCTTGAAGGGTTCGGAAAAAAACGAAATGCCCAGCCTTTGTTGGATCTGTGCATCTCAAATATAACAGAAGAGATGGAGAAAAAAGTAAACGCCATCTACTTGTTTCGCTCTTCGAAGACGGTGTATGAGGAAAAGCGTGCTGAGATCCCCAAAAATCTCAAAGTTATTCGGGTTGCGGAAATGGCATATGAAAGTGAATATGACGTATATGTCAAGTCCTCAGCGTACCCCGCAACACCAACCAAGACGAGACAACAATGGAACAAGTCCGCCTCTGGTGGGTTCATAATAATCAACTTTAATCCAGGTGACGTTCGTGGTTCATACATGGTATCAACCACGCAGTCCAACTTCACAGCAACCGGTATCTCCGATGTGGATGGCGATGGTGTATATGCAACATATATAGCAACCAAAAGTACAAATCCTACTCTTATTACCCCACCTGACGTGTATTAGGATGAATAGGATTCGGATATATATGTCCGAATCCTATGATGCATCTTCTTCAGCAAGCTTTCATGAAACAGAAGTATTTTTCTTTCCGAGAATAATTAGAACACCCTTTATTATCCTCTTTTGAAGAGAGTCTTTAAAATTTTGGTTTCTATTTTCATTGATTGCTGTGTTCAGAAGCGGTTAGTACAATAACTTGAATAATGAGGAGAATGTGTGAGCTATCCATTCTTTTCATAGAGTGCCGGTATGATTTATACAGTAGATAAAGTTCTGAGATCGTCTCAATTTAATGAATATGAAGATGAGACCCATCTGTGTACACCTTCTTGTATGTGACCCTGAAAAGGAATGGCCTATTTTGTTAAATTCTGATTCTATTGAGTTTGATATTTATCTGGAACGAAGTGGCTCTATTTTAAAATTGAATCCGTCTTCCCAAGTCAATTGGGAACAATGTGAGGGACCAATCTATCGTATCCAATCAAGGATTCTGGAGATTGTTTATGAAGAGAAGGACCATTTCCATTACGGGTAGATATCGATGGAACATTGGGTTTTGAATTGTCGGTTGGTGATTTTGGATCTGGAAAAACCTATGTGATTTTGGGTGCGCGTTTGGCATCTGCAAATATTCAGAGTCTTTCTGATGGTGATTTTGTATTGCATGGAGAAGAAAGTGGAGCGTATTATGGAGACAATCTTGGATACGCTTTGTCTTCTGTGTGGGATTACAATGCCTACGGGTTTGACGACATATTAATCGATGCCATTTACCACAGTGGCGTAGCAAATGCTGCGGGTACGTCTTATCTTGTATATGGAGGCCAATAGTGTACAGGTAAAGAACAATTCCATTGTCTATGGCGATAGATTTTATTTCGGAAAATGAATGTTGCTATCTCGAACTCTTTTTCGAAACAACAGGACATTTCTTCCCAGCAACTGAACGACTTCAGATTGGACTTTTTCTCGTATGATTTCGACAGCATCTTTACGGTGTAGTTCACCTTTTCCAATCTTCACTTTGATTAATTCATCGCGATCTAATGCTTCATGAATTTCAATCAAGATGGATTCTTTGAGTCCTTCTTTTCCTGTGGTGATACAAGGACGAATGTGGTGAGCGATAGTCCGTAAATATCGTTTGTCTTTTGGATTTAGAGCCATTTGGATTGTCCTATTGTTATCGTTGTCGAAACCTGCTAATATTTCATGCGGATACAAAATTATGTCGAGAATACTCTTTCGAAGAGTTTGTACAACGAATGATGATTTTTGGCATCTCTTTGTATGTATTCTAACATTATAGCACTATTGTCCAATGAGGACATACATTCACAGTTCTCTCCATGTAAACAGTTTTTGCCAATAAAGGATATTGTGCTTTTGAGCCTCTACATCTGGGTCGTGCTTTTGAGCAATCTTTTTTCTTTGCAGATACGATTTCCACTGAAATCACAATTCTGATGATTTTTTGAGTTGGTGGGATTACCATTTTTTTCATGTAATCTGGATTTTTCTTGTCGTGGTTTCTTTGGTGATGAGAAAGCGATTGATCAACTTGGGTTGGATGGATACTTTTGAGATATGGAAAAATCGGGTTTGAATTCGCAATTCGTTCGACACTCTTTTTCACTCTATCGGTAGTTCATTCGTCTGTCCCCAACAATGCCCTTAGTTCAGCGAGCAGTTGTGTCCACGTCAAACCTGGCTCCACAGCACAGTGGGTAACAAATTTAGGCTCAGTCGCGACTGTCAATAGGGATGCCTCCTTCGCCAATGTACGAATCAGATCAGGTGCGTCTGGGCGTACCGCGCGCAACGTGTTGAAATAGTCGAGATCAATATCGAGGATGAATGGCGCATTCCGCAGTAACGGTTCATTGAGCTTCCTCAAAATATCATCGAAGTCTTGCAATCGCTTGGTCAAGAAGTCTGTTTCAAGTACGTTGTTGGGCTGTGGGCGGGTGCGTCCCGCGTGGTAGTACTCATCGACCCCACGACAGATAATCTTGTGCTCGAGGTAAATATCTTGGTCCGTGTCAGCGGCGTTATGCGCGATGACAAACGCAGACCGGATGATGTCTGCCCCTATCGCCGCCACAACATGTTCGTCGTTACCAAGCTTCTCCATTGCAGTATCTATAGTGAGGGGATCTGTATGATCTAGTTGAGCAACCAACTGTCGCGACAACTCTCGCTCCATCGCATCTGAGAGACGTTGGTTTTGGGTTCGAGCTTGACGTCTCAAGTACCTTCGGAACGGTCGACTCGTGTCGGTATGATGGTCGAGCGTCAGCAACCTCGGAGCGGAATGCTGGGTGCGTCGAAACGCAGTCCAGTGTGGCAATACCTCATGATGATGTTCGACGACGATCACAGGGCAATCCTCCAAAGGGTCAGAGTGGGTTTAGAATGTTTATCTTCGTGTGGCGAACGGATCGCAGATTAGAAGCGCTTTTTCCGTCATCCAAAAGTATCCATCCAACCCAATTTGAGCAATATCTTTCTCACACGAAAAATATCACAGTAAGAAAAAACTCTGTTCAAACCCAAAAATAGGGTGATTTTACCACCCCAAAACCACAATTCGCTATCCCTACGTGCGCTATTAGAAACATGTCAAAGGATAAAATCATGTCTGAGAACCTTGCTATCATCAAAGAAGATATGAACATCTTGCAATCCGAGGATTGGAAAGAAATGGAAAAGGTCTATCGAGAGATTGGAAACTATTCTCTCCATCCTTCCAAGTAAGATTGTACAAAAAATTGAAAGCCAAACCATAGAGGGAGTTCTTTCTTGCAATCTCAAAGCGGTACTGATTGATAGGAATACATTTCAAATACTTCCAAAAGCAATCCATCGTAAAAATCTCGGCAAGGGCCCAGATAACTCATTCCCAGCCGTTTCATTACAGCAATTGAAGCCTTATTTTCAAGTTCTGTTACAGCGATAAGACGTTTGAGAGCAAGTGTTTCAAAAGCGTGTTCAACCATAGTTTGTGCAGCTTCGGTCGCATATCCCTGTCCCCACATCGGTCGTGCCAAATGCCATCCAATCTCTATATGCTCAGTTAATACACGATCTTTTCCAGGAATGGGTTTAAGCAAAATGTTTCCAATAAGGGTTTCATTCGAACGTTCTGTGATTGCCCAAGAACCATATTTTCCACCAAACCCCTCATTATGATTGATGAGACGCTGTATGTATTCTTGTGCTTCTTGATGATTCTTAAGGCATTCCCTTCCAAGAAAACGTACAACATCGGGATGACTGTACATACGAAAAACCGCTTCTGTATCTTTCTCTATATTCCAGTTTCGAACGAGAATTCTTTCCGATTCTATCAGCATTTTTACCTCTCATTGTGCAGTACGCAAATCATGGAATGAACAAACGAATCGCGAATTCAAACCCACTTTTTCCATAATCCAAAAGTATTCATCCAACCCATTTTTAGCAATATCTTGCTACGGATAGAATACCTTGGCTGTTTACTGGTGAAGACTTCAATAGATATATTCGTCACTGCAACACAAGCATTATTACGAATATGGGGATTGTTTTCTTTGAGGCGTAGAACTTTAATCAAGATTTGATCTCGTGGTGTGTATCCAACATGCTCAACATACCCAACAAGAATCATTTCGATACACGGACACACAGCTAGAATCTACCCCATCCCGTATGGGAAACATGTCCATAATCTCTTTCTCCCGTATTTTGACCAATTACAACATGATAAAAGAGACAAAGGAGTGTGTATTTTTTCGTTCGAAGCTCTATCTTAAATTCTGTCAGCTGATTCTTGTTGGGCTCGCAGAAGGAAGAAGAAAGTGTAAACCGAGCTGTGGACAATGATTGATAATGGAAACATAGTGGGTCTCATTTTCTAATCGGAGTTGATGATTGAAGAAATTATACGCAGAGGCGAGTGCAATCTCGTAGGAGAAAGGCATATATAGAAAAGAGTAACGAAGAAGCTGGGTTTCTGTAAGAATCTTTTGGTAGCTCGGAAGAAATGATTCATAGAAAAAATCGGAGAATGAATATTTGAGAAGATGATGATGAAGGATTGAGGACGTACCTTGTTCCGTAAGAATCTTTGCGATATATGCGAACGCTGAGGACTTTTTAATATCATCTGTGATTCTATTTGCTGTATCGATAGCTCTTTCAAACTTTCCTTCTTCCATGAGAATCATTATCGTACTCTTTTTCATCTCCGATGAAGCCATTTTCGGTGATACGTAATTGTCATTGGTACGATTTGCTGTATTGATGGCTGTTTCGAACTCTCTTTGTTCTATAGAAGAATTTCTTATTGTCAGAAGAGCTGCGTTTTTTATACTATCGATATCGATACCGTTTGCTATTTCGATGGCTCTTTCAATAAATCCTTTTTAGGCGAGAATTCTTGCTATTGTGAAAAATGTCTGGGATCTGCCCAAATCAATCGTGATACTGTTTGCCGTGTTGATGGCTGTTTCGAATATATTATTTGCTCGTACTGACTGTCCATGCTCCATCAAAATCATTGCGATTGATGATAAGGCTTGCGCTCTCTCAGATGTCCCCATAATAGAAGCAGCTGTACTGATAGATTCTTCGAACAGCCCATATTTCGCAAGAAATGTTGTTATCTCCATAATGGTTTCGGATTTTATGTAATTAACCTTAATTATGGTTGTGGTCTTGAATGCTTTTTCGAACAATCATTTTTCAGCAAGACTCATTGCCATACTCTTGGCGATTGTTGATACTGTTTGAGATTTTACATAGTCGTTGTTGATAATTTTTGCCGTATCGATGGCTTTTTCG
>NYTD01000331.1 GCA_002683315.1 Deltaproteobacteria bacterium
GCATGTGGAACCGCAGAAAAAGATGACTCAGCAGATTCAACTGTTACAGAAGCCACTTCTGAACCCACGTCTGAACCAGCATCCAGCCCAACAATAGATCCAGACGAAACAACATGTGGTGATCTTCCCACTCAAGAATGTTTTGAATGCCTCGCAAACGAAAATCCAGCTGGATACTCAGCATATGCCAATGCACTTATCGGTAACTGCTATTGCAGCACAGAGTGTGGAGAAACATGCACCGACTTTTGCGCTGTAGGTGATGGGAGTGTACAGCCTTCTTCAGAATGCGATACTTGTGTTCAAGGTGTTGCCAATGATCAAAACAGTGAATGTATCCAAGATTTTAGCGCAGCATGCCAAGCAGATCCAGAGTGTGCTAATTTTGCAAACGAAACCAGCGTTTGTCAATAATAAAATCAAAGACACTGTCAGTACAAAAGCCGCTTTATGCGGCTTTTACTCTTTCTATCCTATCAAAATTTTGACACGGCATTGGGACCAGAGCAAGAACGAATAAAGGAACAACCTTGGCAAAAAGGACGCTGCGGCGTTTTGCTATGCTGGGCCTCTTGAATAAACTTGTATCTTTGCTTCCACACCTCAACAACACGCGCATCATCGTTGAGCATATTCCTCAGCTGCACATCACGTTCGCACTGCGTGATTTTCCCGTCCCAAGATACCACGAGACCCCTTTGTGGCGCCTGGCAATAACCTTTTTGAGGTAGCCCTATTGGGATATGGTATTTCTCTCCGAATGTGCGAATATCTACCCACGACATTGTTTCACTTGGTGCAAAACACAAAATCCGAGAAGCATCTTTGGGTTCTACACCCACATGAGGAATATAGTTGGGAAACTGTGTGCAGAGCTTTAGTGGCTGTAGACCTTGATAAATAGGGTGCTTCAAAACAATCCTTGTATGATGCCCTTGATGCTGCTCTAAGAGATGATGCCCTCCTCCATCTAGATGAAATACCCACTCTTGCTGTACGGGTCTTCGCGCAAATCGCGCAACTGATTCTCGCAGAAACATACCTGAACTCTCTACACGAAGAACCTCAAAGACGCCTTTTTTTTGCATGGCAAAGCACAGTTCCAAGATCGGCTCGATCTCTGGATGAAGCAGAGAATCTCCTCTCCATCCCAAACACAATCGCTCAAAAGAGACCTTTGCGCGTAGTAAACCATCCAGTATCTCCTTGACAAGCTCTCGTCCCATGAAGCCACGACCAAAGTCTATCTTCTTTTGGTCTCGAAATTCATTCCAGTTTTCTGCTGTTGGCTGGTGTGATACCCCTTCTAAAAGATTATTCCATCGTCCTTGCGCGGGATTCTTACCCTCGACATCACAAGGAGAGACATCACACAGCTCAAGTCGAAGAATACTGTCTTTCGATCGCTGCCATCCAAGATGTGGTAGTTTTCCTTGCATCCGCTCTTTGAGTAGACGAAATCCATCGAGCGCCAACTCTGACCCCGAATCAGAAGAACCGCGTTGATAGCACTTTTGAACACAAGGAGTGGAGCAAGTCTTTACCGCACGACGTTGCTTTTGGAGCTGCGAAGAATTCCACAACTGACGTAGAGTCTGCTCTCGTACATTACCAAAAGAACCATTTAAAAAATCAAGTTGAGTATCACACATGATGGCTTTTCCATCGGCATTGATATACAACTCTTTCCAACCTGCCCAGCAAGGAGCATCCATAGGTTTAAGCTCGTCACGATAATATGGGACAATATTCTCGAGCTCTTCTTGTGTATTTTGAATGCTGTACGACCCACCGTGTTTTTTTCGTGCAATAAGTCGATGGCAAAGAGCCTCTAATTTGGAAAAATCTGAAGGCGAAAACCACAAACTCTCTGCTTTGGAACGATCTTGCATACGAAAAAGATTGAGAATCTGCACACCATCAAAACCCAATTGCTCTTGCTCATCGAGAATCCATTCAAATCGATCGATATTTCGAGCGTGCAAAATCGTGTTGGCCAGAATCTTCCTGTGTGTATTTCCAGCCTCTTCATCGGCATGTCGAATTCGCTCAAATCCTGTGATGGCTCGTTCCCACATGCCATCTCCACGAATTTCATCATTGCTCTTCCTATCCCCATCTAAGGAAATATTCATGTGTAGACGATCGGAAGGAATCAATGCAATCCTTCCAGCACGACGTTCTGAAATAAGTGTGCCGTTTGTGGTAATACTGACAAAAAACCCCCTACGAACAGCATACGACAAAATATCTTCTACATCGCCACGCATAAAAGGTTCACCACCCAGAGGGTTGAATACCTCAACGCCCCACACAGAAGCTTGGTCCAAAATAGATTTTATCTCTTCAAGAGAAAGCTCCGGCGAATCATAGCACGTGGTACACATCGAACAAGTCAAGTTACATCGCAACGAGATATTGATACTCAGCACATCCGGTTTTGACCAGCCGGTATTGAGACGACGAGCCAAATACATCTGCATATCACGGCGCCATGTACGAATGTTTCGCTGCATGAACAACCCTCGTTATTCAGAGAACAAAGAGCTACTCATTACATATACGCGACCAGAATCCGACGACGAGCCATTTGCCATAGGAGCTGCGATCAAGAACTCACCCAAACCATCTCCATCCAAGTCCCCTATTGATTGTAGAAAACTTCCTGCCTCATCGTGATCAAATTCTCCTGTAAAACTTCTTCGTGCAGAATCCAAAGAAAAATCTGGCAACATCACCTCTGAAGAAGGCATGTAATAAATCTTTCCAGAGCGTGTATATTTTCCACTAAACCCTGGAGCGGCGACCAACAATTCTTGTCCTCCGTCTCCATCTAAGTCGTCTAAAGCTGTCGCAGCTGTTCCAAGCATGTGCTCCGCATTTTCTCCATACAACGTCACATCCGCATCTGAATCGGATAACTGTGTTGCATAGCGATAGGAAGAAGCATAGTACACATACAACGCACCTGCCTGATACCCTGTTGTATTGTCAAAAGGAGCACCGATGAGCAAGTCAAGGAGTCCATCACCATCAAGATCTCCGCTTGAAAGCATCACTCCAAAATCGGTCCCGTATTCTTCTGCTTCTATAACGACTTGTGCATCATCTATTGTTGCAATACCATCGTAAAAAGAGCCACCAGAAAACATATATACGGCAGAACGTTGGGAACTACCTCCAGGTGCGGAAATCCAAAGCTCGGGTATGCCATCACCATCAAGATCTCCTACGGAAACAACCTGTGTTCCAAATAGTCCTGACGATGTCATACCATCTAGGAGTAATGGTTCCTCCCTATTGCTCAAGTGAACATATACACGTCCCAAACGATATCCTACCGAAGAGTGCTCTGGCGATCCAAGTACAACATCACCCAAACCATCACCATCAAGATCTCCTGGTCCGAGCAAAACAGAACCGAGTTTATCTCCCGCATCCTCACCTACAAAAATACGCGTTGAATTATCCAAATCAACCTGTGCACTTCCCGTATACCAATAATCTTCAAATGTAAGCAAATATACTGCTCCAGAATCTACTCCACCCAAATTAGAGCCTGTCGCCCCCAAAAGTAAATCTGGACGAGGATCTGAATCGATATATCCAGCGGAAGCAATGTGCATTCCTAAAAAGCTTTTGGCACCAGAACCCAAAAAAGACCGAGCTGGTGCATCCATCGTATCTTCATATGACTTCATAAGATAGACTTTACCAGCTTGTACATAGGAATCGGAGTGCATACCCGACCCCAGAGCGAAATCATCAATGCCATCACCATCTGCATCGCCAAGATAAGCAAGTCCTGTTCCCAGTCGGTCACCTGTTCGCTCACCATCAAAAATGCTAAGTGCAGATGTGAGTGGAAAGAGAACCTGATCTACAACAACGGGATCATACGCTTCCGCCACCTCTCCACTGGCATCTGTCGCCTGTACGATACAACGAATCTCATCATCTATATCAACCATTTCCGAAGATAGTGTCAAATCGTAATTTCCACCTATTTCGGTTTGAGCCGTCTCGTTGTACCAAATATAACGTATTTCTAAAGTATCATAATCTGCTCCACGAATACTGGGAACACACTGCAGGTAACTATCTGATCGTATTCCCTGTGATGGAATAACAGTGACAGAATCAATCTCAAGGGGGACGTCAATGGGATTGGGTGTTCCCGTTTTATCGGTTGTTTCACACCCAAACCATACAGAAAAAAACAAAAGAGAAATCATGGATATACCTCATGAGCATCATAACATGTTCTTTCTACACGAGGAATGCAAAATAAGCTCCGGATCATCGCCTCTTCTTGTAATACTTTCTTGCTTCTGGCATCCATTTTCGAAGATTTGAGATTCTTGTATTGTGGCTAGGGTGTGTTGAAAGAAACTCTGGTATGCTCCCGCCTCCTTTTTTGGACATCCTTCGCCAGAACCGAGGGGCTTCTTTGGGATCGTATCCAGCCTTTGCCATCAAAATAAGACCAATTCGATCGGCTTCCGACTCTTGACTTCTCCCCCAAGGGAGCATGACACCAACCTGTACACCCAAACCATACAAAGTCATCACCTGCTCTTTTTTCTGTGGATCACCATCACTGAGCCCCACAGAGAGAAGTTCTCCGACGATCCCAAGACCAAGACTTTGACTAACACGCTCTGCTCCATGTCGTGCGATCGCATGCGCCACCTCGTGCCCCATCACAACCGCTACTCCTGCATTTGTATTGCATACAGGCATAATACCTTCCCAAAAAGCGACTTTGCCACCAGGAAGCGCAAAAGCATTCACCTCTTTCCCTTTGAGAACATTAAATTCCCAGCGAAAAGAACGAGCCCTCGCCTGACGCTTGATCGAAGCTCCAACAGTCTGTAATTGCTCCACCCATGCTTGATTTTTTGATCGAGAATTGGATCGCAAAACATCTCGATATGCCTGCTTCCCAAGCTCTATCTCTTCTTTTGAGGAAAGAAGATTAAACTGTTTTCGATTGGTATAAGGGACAGTCGCACAAGCGAACAAAAGCAAAAGAAAGGGAACCAAAGCACGCATATTTCCTCCACAAAGTCCTATATTATGCCACCGCTCTTCATATTCTTTATCGTAGATGATAAGATTTTGCTAATATGGTTCTATTCCAACAATACAACAACAATGAACAATAAAAATATTAATCTCATATTCGGCACGATTGGATTCATCATCATGAGTCTGGTTATATATCGAGCATTCACACAGTATGGACGTATCCTAGAAATGCTTGAAAAAGAGGAAGGATACACCAATGTTTCGTTAGAAAGAAACCATACATTAACAGGCCGATGCTCTGGTGAAGATTATCAGTCTTTTTCATTCTCAGGAACAAAAGGAAAAAATAAGTTTACAGGTAGTGTCTGTTGTGAAATCTTATTTTTGGTGATGGAGGATTGTAGTATTTTGCAGACACATCCTGTCAAACCATAATCAAGAAGACTTTTTAGAAGCCTCTCGTTTTTTTATCCGACGAATCCAGAGACGAGCCTCCTTTTTTAGGGATCGTATTGCAAGCGTTTCATCGATAGACCGGCTCCATTCCAATCGATCAAACTGATCTTTTCGATCGATAGAAAAGGAGTGTATGTCACCATCAAAATACACATACCCTTGCAAAAACCACTGGTTGTCTCTAGTGAAAAACACATCTTTTCTATCGCGTATCGAAACAAACATCTCTTGAGGAATTCCAGTCATATTCTGCCCTTGTGTTGGGATTGAAGCACAAAATAAATATATCCTATATCTCCAAATACCCATCATCTATCAAATGAGAACATTATACTCTTAGGTATACATTTATTGAGAGAAGACTCATGTTTATAGTTGGTTTGATGTTTGGCTGTGGTTCAGATAAAGGAATCACTCGGTTCAATAGTACTCCTGAAACGTCCATTATTTCACATTTTGATGGAGATACCATTCTTGAAGGATTCACCACAACGGTACGAGGTTCCGTATCTGATCCCAATCACTCCAACGAAACACTAAATGTTCGCTGGTATGTCGATGAACATGAAGCCTGTTCAGGACTCGGCACAGAAGATGGTATTGTGACATGCGACATCGTATTCGAGCAAGATGACTCCGAACTCATCATTCAAGTCGCCGATCCGGAAGGTGCCGCCGCATCTCAATCGATATCTCTGAATGTTGCTCCAACAGACCCTCCTATCGCATTAATCTTCTCTCCTACGCTTGATGGAACATATTATGATGGAAGCTACGTCACATTCGAAGGACGAATAACCGATACAGAAGATGCAGAAGAAACTCTTACCGCTGTATGGAACAGCAGTATTGATGGAGATTTGGAAGTAGATACGGCTCCAGATTCAGAAGGCGATATCCTCGGAGCAGCATACCTCAGTGAAGGAGAGCACTTTATAAAACTGACCGTAACAGACTCCAGCGGAAAACAAGGCTCAGAAAGTGTTGTGATCAATGTCGGCCCCCCCAATAATCCTCCCCAGTGTTCCATCAATGCTCCAGAACATGGCTTCGAAATGCGAGAAGACGAGCCTGTTATTTTAGAAGGTACCGCCCAAGACCCTGATATACCCAACGAACTCTTGTATGTAGAGTGGAGCAGTGATATCGATGGTGTTCTCGGCAGCAGCATTCCCGACAGCTCTGGCGATGCACAACTCTCTTTATCTGGGCTAAGCCCAGGAGTTCACCTAATCACACTGACGGTTCAAGATGATCAAGACATCTCCTGCTCAGACAACATCAGCATCGATGTTGAAATTGGGAATTATCCTCCAGTTCTCGAAGAGGTACTCATCTCTCCCGATACCGACACATTTGTTGGTGATACCCGAACATGCTCATATACCTTTTCAGACCCAGATGGAGATTCAGTTACTGCCACCTACGATTGGAACAATGATACCACAGGAACATGGCTTGGATCACAGCAAGAAATCACCATCGATGAAACCATGGTTACTCCCGAAGATATTCTTTCGTGCACAGTGACCATTACCGATCCAGATGGAGCCACTGATGGCTCATCGAAAACATTCATTCTTCGAAACAGTCCACCAACAGTTACGTCTGTAACCATTACCCCATCTGCGGGAGTACACACAGAAAGCACGTTATCGTGTTCCGCAACCGCATCTGACCCCGATGTGGATATCGCGAACTTTTCCTATCAGTGGTCTGTCGGAAGCAATACCATTGCACTTACTGATGTGATCACACTAAACCCCAGCCAAGTCCAACCTCTTGACATACTCACCTGCACGGCAACAGCCACAGACTCTCTTGGTGCAGCACAGACGGATACCGCATCTGTATCCATCGAAAACACGGCTCCAACCGTAGCATCGGTTTCCATCAATCCTAATCCCGCATACGAGCAAGACATCCTACCATGTTCCCCTAATGGAGCTATTGAC
>NYTD01000332.1 GCA_002683315.1 Deltaproteobacteria bacterium
CCAGATGCTCTTTTTGACATCGATGAACGGAGAATTTTTGCCTTAACCATTGATGCCCAAGTGCTCCAAAAAATCCGTGTACAACGACTAAAAACCATGCGAGTCCAATCAAAAAGTTCGTACTCCAAGATGGGCTATATTCTTGAGGAGCTCGAATGGGCCGATGACAACTTCCGCTCCAATCCCATCTGGCCCGTAATTGATGTAACACAAAAAGCGGTCGAAGAAACAGCTGCGGTTGTACTCAATGTTCTCTCGGACAGAGGATTGGCGCATGAGTTTGGAGAAGTTAGCCAATTATGAAAAAAATGGAAGATCTACACGAAATCAATCAAACGAGATACGATATACATGCGGGTAGCCAAAAGACCTTTCCATGAAAGCATGACGGAGTTCATTCCTTGATCGGTACTGTAATAGACAAATATGAAATCCTACAGAAGATAGGCGAAGGAGGTATGGCTACGGTCTATCGAGCAAGACACTTAACTCTACAAAGAGAAGTAGCCCTAAAGATCTTACATCCCCACCTTTCTTCTACCTCCAGAAACCGCCAGCGTTTTGAGCAAGAAGCACGGGCTATTGAACGTCTTGAGCATACAAATATACTAAAAATTATCGATTTTTCTGGCCATGACAAGCGAGATTGCTACATCGTAACAGAATTTATTGAGGGGATCAGTCTACAAGATCTACTCAAAGAAAGAAAAATATACCCCAATCCACATCAACATCGTTTGGTGTCTGAAATCGTAGCCCTAATCGGACTTAAGCTGCTTTCTGCACTTGAATATGCACACAATAAGGGAATCATTCATCGAGATCTCAAGCCCGCAAATGTGATGCTTCGTCGTGATGGAACCGTAAAACTAATGGACTTTGGAATTGCCAAGATTTTGGATGAAGGCAATCTAACCGTTACCGGAACACTAATCGGTTCACCGGCATACATGAGTCCACAACAAGCTCTGGAACAGCCTATTGATCTTCGTTCTGACTTTTTTAGCTTAGGAACACTTTTGTACCATTTGGTCACTGGACAGCTACCGTTCAATGGCTCTAATTCCAGTATCATTCTCAAAAACATTATTGAAAATAATCACACACCAGCAAATGTTATTTTTCAGGACATATCCACAGAACTTTCCGATCTTCTGGAAGCACTATTACAAACCGATCCCAATGCGCGCCCATCGACACATGAAGATATTCGTACCCGATTACATAGAACGCTTATCGAAGCCGGTATTTCTGATCAAGAAGATTGGTCTTTGCGTTACTGGCTATCCGACACAGAAGGATACGAACAACGCCTTCAAAAAGAAATCATTACATCTCTTCTTGAACAAGGCAAGTCATATATGGAGCAAGGAGCTCATCTAGAAGCACATAATATGTTCAATCGTCTCCTTGCAATCGATGAAGAAAATGAGCAGGTTCCGCTTCTCATCGATCAGATGTATCAAAATGACGAGCTTCTCATTGAAAAATCTACTCATACATCCTACTGGTTTAGCGCTTCTATTATCCTCTTGGTATTTGGTGGAGGATTGGTATACTATCAAAATTCTAATGAAGCAGAATCTTTTCCCAAAGTTTCCATAGCCGTTCCTCCCCCTCAAAACAACGAACCTCCTCCTATCGAATTTCCAGCAGAATCAATCCCTGCAGAAGAAAGAAAACAACCCAAGAATAATCTTCCTGCATTTCCAAAAACCGAGCAACCAAAAGAAAAAATACCGAAAAAAATTATTCCAAGAGTAGATCTGCTAAAAAACAAAAAAACGATTCCTACCAAAACCATAGAACCTGTACAAATTCCAGATGGAGAATTGACCATCACTGTTCTAAACTCTTGGGCTGATGTATGGATCGATGGTAAAAAAATAGGTAGAACCGGTTCTATACAACCAATAAACCTCAAGCCAGGAAGTCATGAAATCCGATTAGAAAATGAATATGCACTTCCATACAAGAAGAACTTCACGATTAGCTCTGGTGAAAAAACGAAGCTGGAAGTTAGTCTTGAATATAAACCTGCGACCATTGTAATTCCTGATCAAATAGAAGCTACTTGTACAGCCAAAGTAGATGGTAAACCAATGGGAACGATTAAACAGCTAAGTTATAAACTATCCATCTCTGATCCTTCACAAAAACACAACCTTGAGCTAGATTGTCCTCAAACCGGACCTCAAAAACACGTAATTCCGTCTTTGACTCCTGGTGCATCGTTTCCTCTTCCTTCTTCACAAAAATGATCTTGGCACAAAACTTGCATTGGTCTAACACATGGAATCACTAATGATTGCACGTCTCCATATCGGTTTATCTAAATTGCTACTCTTTTCGGCACCATTCCTACTCTCTGGATGCTTATATCTCGGAGAAATAGAAGCGATTCAGCAAGTAAGTCCATTGGAGATCTTTATGTCCTATCCGGAAGAAGGAGAAGTTATGCGACTTGATCAAAATCCCAATACAAACAAAGCCTTTGTATATGTGTACTACTCTGATAGTTTAAATAATATAGACTTCCGATGGCGTATTGGCCCCAATATACTCTCTAGTGAGTATATCCCTCCAGATGGGGTTGCTGTTGGTTCCGAAGTAAACATTCCTGAACCGGATCCAAGTTGGAATGGCCAAAACCTATTCGTCTTTGTTTTCGACTCTGGAAGCTCTGTATCTCGTTCATGGCCGATTGAAGTCATTGAGGGGAATGAATGATGAAAGCTCTACTGCTCGCACTCATGCTAACTGCTTGTTCAAGTGACGAATCCTTTATGGGCATGCAAGATATGGCTCCCGAACCCGCTGAGGAAAATATATTTCCGTCTCTACGTCTTGATGTATATCCGGTATCCGAAGCAGAAAATCTCCTTCCACAAAGTTTTGCTATTGATCCTGAAATCGACGATGTTACTGCACTTCGGTTTGATCTTGCAGATACTGTCGAGTTGTCTGGATTTATTCATGGAACAACCATTTATCCACATTCCGACGGTGTATCTGTACCCAGCACACGTACCGTCATCGAAGCACAGGTTCGATTATCCAGGCCCAACTCTATTCATGGTAACATCATGAACACAGATGAAGAAGGCTGGTTTAGTATGTTTGTTCCTGCCAACGATCAGTATTTGTTTTCCATCACTCCCATTCAACCCACTGATCTACCATTTCAAATCAATGAAACCTTTTTCCTACGGGAGTCACAAGATCTCGAAGTAGAACTTGATATGGGGCTCCCTGTCTTTGGCTCTATTTCAGGACTTGAAGGATTACACAATCAAGCAAGCGTGCAACTCATTGATAGAGAAACAGGTATTGTAGGGCCTAAAAACCCAATATCCTCTTCGGGAAGTTTTATGCTGCGGGCCCCTAATGATCGCGATAGCCTGATTGTTCGATTAGAAGGGACTCCCAATTCCGCCATCCCGACTGTAGAGATTCCTTTTTATCTAGACAGTCAAGATGGTGTAGAGCTTAACCTAGATCTGGGAAGCATCACTCCTGTTACAGTAGAAGGAAACCTTCAAACAAGTCTTGGAATTCCTTTTGCTGAACGAGCTACGATTCTCTTTACCTCCAAAGAATTAATCTCCACAACTGGTGAATTATCCGTTGAAACAAGTAACGATGGAAACGGATTTTTCTCCACCAAACTGCTTCCGGGATCTTGGATCGTTGATTTTATTCCTCCCTATGATGATGCATCTAATGCGGCTCCTATCACCATCGAATTTGAGATCGAGGAAAATACTACATCATACGTCCTTCCAGATGTTCTACTTGCAGATGATGTTCGAGTATTTACCAGAATTCTTGATAGCATGGGACAACCAGCTCCCAATGTACTCGTATCGTTTCAAGAAACACATTTTAACAAAGATGTATATACGGGCTTCACGGATTCAGATGGAAGACTGGATATTAGAGTCCCAAGCGATGACCTTACTGTCACACTCACGCCAACCAACAATGTCGAAGGGATAACCCAGATCTCTGTATCTCAACTTACAGAAGGAGATGAACTTGAATGGACACTTGAAAAAGGATCAACAATTTCTGGAAGCATCTATCATCGCAATATGCCAATCAGTCACGCACTTATTGAACTGTGGGAAAACGACACATTACTTACATCACAATTTCTTAATGAAGCCGGGGCTTTTGAAATCAAGCTCCAAGTCGATTAAACTATTGATACATCTTCTTTCCTTTGGCTCCATTATTTATGGATGTGCTTTTACTCATAACATTATCCAATCCTCTATTTGCACAAGAAGAGGTTGATCATCAGCGCTCTCTTGATGAAGCCATTCGGTATTATCACTCAGGTGATCGAGCAAGCGCGATGCAAAAGCTTCTTTCTCTATCCTACAACGAAAGTGCATCTGTACAACTACGATTACAAGCCAATGTGTACATCGGCGAGATTATGTACATTCAAGGAGATAAAGAAAGTGCACAACGACTGTTTGAACAAGTTCTCAAGATGGATAAAAACTATCGCATCGATCGATTTCGTCATCCTCCTGATGTGTGTTCATTTTTTGACTTTGTAAAATCGTATGTCAATATTCCAGAAGCACCAAAACCCATAGAACCCAGAGAAACCAGACTTCCTATCTCTGCATATTTCCCTTATGGTTTATATCACCTACAACACGGTTCAGCATGGAAAGGCTATGGTCATCTTGCAACACAAACGATAACCTCCACTACCTCAATAGGCTTACTTATATACCTAAGTAGTAACAACACATACACAGAAGGAGATGAAGAGAAAAAATCATCTCTGCAACGGTTGGCTCTTGTGCAAAGAGCATCTACAATCTTGTTTTATGGATTGTGGGCAACCAGTGTTTTTGATGCACAACAACATTGGAACCTTCAGCTCCAACCCTCACTTGATGAATCTACCGCTTTTATACCCTATATGGAGTGGAAATCCTCATTTTAAGAAATCTAATGAAATAGAATCGAACCAAGAGAAGAACAAGGATAAAATATGAGAATTTGGGGAGGCTTTCACGGTAATGGTGGAAATCCAAAACAAATATTTTTTCCAACAAAAGACACAAAGCAATATCAAGTATGGGAAAAAAATGGGGACATAGGAAATCCTCTATTTTGTACAGGAAGCATCACATAAAACCAAATAGATACCGCAATTCATTTTTTAGAATCCGAAAGACCACAAAAATTAATAGGATATAGTCGCGGTGGTGCATTGGCATATATTGCCATCAATCGTTTTCAAAACAACGATGATCCCTTTGTCTTCTTTCTAGCACCAGCATGGAAAAAATTTCACGATCAATCATTCTCGAACCTTTCACAATTTCGTGGAGTTATTATTCATGGGACCGATGATGCAAGAGTACCTTTACGATGGATTTTTGAACTAAGTGTAACCACAAACCTTCCTCTTATCGTCCAAAATGAAGTAGATCACATAGGCAATCTATTGTTTGCTCCTTTCCAAGAGTCCATCCTCTCGTATGCACAACCAGTTCCCTTAAGTATTTCATGCACTCTCCTTCCAGATTGGAATCATCGAATGGAGTATAATTCAAAAGAATGGAAGGATGCTGTGTAGCAGCAACGAACTTGGGTACATCAACATTGGTATTCTATCCAAAGACCTCTAGTCTGGAAAAAACGGAAGCAATCTTTATCCCTCAAATGGACGAAGCGTAAAAATACGAATTGATTCAATCATACAATAAGGGTCCTTGTAGAAAGCATCAGAAGTTCTGTCCAACAATATCGATTGATTATGATGCAAATTAGCAACATAAGATGAATGACGTTACACAACAGATACATTTCATCTGGGTAATGAGGAAAAGAATGAGCTATTTCAAGTGTGTCGATCGAAGAGATCAATCTATTTCATATTTTGAGCTCACCAAATCGCTCTTGAGTCTTGGAAGTAAAAAAGGAAACGATATCTTACTTTCTTCTCGAGATGTTCTACCCGCACATGCCAATCTTCTCAAGAGAAATGATGGCTATCAAATCAATCTTCTTGATCGAAGCAAAAAAGTCTATCTAAACCAATCGGTGATTAAAAGAGGACTCATTCAAATAGGAGATCGTCTTGATATAGCCTCCTTTCAACTTACGCTTGTTGATGGCTCCCCCCCCAAAGAAGATCAACGAAAAGAGCTTGAAAGTCTCGAAAGGCTCGTTCTTTTCTCTGCAAAATTGATGGAAGAAAAAGAACCCAATCGATTATTCTCTCTTCTTTTACAAGATATTGTACAAATTACACAGGCAGAAAAAGGATTTATTGTTGTTTTAAAAGATAAAGAAAGACATATTGCCGCTGCACATAATATAGGTTCCAACCAAAGTGCCCTTTCGGATACAATATTAGACAAGGTCATAAAAAGTAAAGAACCTCTTATCGTTTCCAATGCTCTATCTGACAGTACTTTCGGTCAGGCAAAATCTGTTGTTGATCTGAAAATATCAAGCGTGATGTGTGTTCCTCTTCTATACAGAAGTGATTTAATCGGTGTCATTTACCTAGGAAACGATGCGATAACAGGCCTATTTGAGATGAAAACACTCAATTTGCTAACTGTGTGGGCATCACAAGCTTCTTTGATCCTCCACAATGCTATCTTGCTCAATGAATTGCAAATTGATAATAAAAATCTCCGAGCCAAACTCAAAGCAACAACAACGTCTCGTATCATTGGTTCTTGCCCAGAGATAAAAAAGGTTTTCCATCTCATAAGTAGATTGGCTCCAACAGATCTCAGCATACTGGTGCTCGGAGAAACTGGAACCGGTAAAGAACTGATAGCCAAAGAAATACATGAAAAAAGTGATCGGATTTCACGCCCTTTCATATCCATAAACTGTGGCGCGATCCCTGAAAATCTTTTGGAATCAGAGCTTTTTGGACACAAAAAAGGAGCCTTTACTGGTGCTGTATCTGATAAAATCGGTAAATTTGAGGCTGCACATACTGGAACAATCTTTCTAGATGAAATCGGTGAAATGCCGATGAATCTCCAGGTAAAACTTCTGCGCGTGCTACAAGAACGAAAAATAGAACGCGTTGGAGATCTTAAAGCGCGAAAACTTGATATCCGTGTAATATCAGCCACCAACAAAGATCTTGCTGAAGAGATAAAAGAGGGTCGTTTTCGAGAAGACCTATACTATAGATTGGCAGAAGTTAGTATGCAGCTACCACCATTACGTAATAGAGGAACCGACATCCACGATATCGCACTTTTCTTCCTCGAAAAGTACAGCAAGCAGTATCGAAGTGACGTAGAAGGATTTGATCTTGGAACCGTACAAAGTATGCTTCAGTACTATTGGCCCGGAAATGTTCGACAATTAGAAAGCCGTATCAAAAAAGCTGTTATCATGGCAGAATCGAACCTTCTCAAGCCATCTGATCTTGAATTAGAAGCATCTACAAATCGAGAGTTTGAACCACTCGACATCGCAACAGAGAATTTTAAGCAAAACTATATTAAAGAAGCTCTAGAAGTGAATGGATGGAACAAGAGTCAAACCGCTCGAGTTTTGGGTGTAGATCCTCGAACCATCTTTCGATACATCGAAAAATTTGAAAAGGAATAAAGATGAAACGCATTGGACTCAGTGGTGGCATTGCCTGTGGAAAGTCAAGCGTTGCTCGTATCTTACACAAAAAAGGAATTCCTGTTCTTGATGCCGATCAAGTAGCTCGTAATATCGTAGAGCCCGGTTCCCCGGCTCTATTGGAATTAGTACAAGAATTTGGATCTAATATACTTGATGAGAACGGACTCCTGAAAAGAAAGACACTAGGCTCTATCATCATGAATGATAAAAATAAACGAGCTCGTCTCAATCAAATCACACATCCAAAAATCCGAGCATCTATCTTTTCTACGTTACAAAAATGGGATTCTCAAGGATATACAGCAGGTGTAGTAGAAGCAGCGCTAATGGTTGAAACAAACAGTCATACACTCTACGATGCTCTGATTATTGTCACATGTACACCACAAATACAAATTGAGCGATTAATGGCAAGAGAAGGATTTGATCAAGAAACAGCAAAAACATGGATTCGTAGCCAACTACCCCTAACTGAGAAAGAGAAACTTGCTGACGTTATCATCGACAATAGTTCTGATCAAGAAACATTAGAAAAACTCGTCCATGAAAAATGGAACGAGCTAATGATCAGTCTGAATCGAGAAACGAAATAACGCTTACTAATAATGAAGAATGGAATATGATGGTGCCGGAAGAGTCTCTGCTCCCTTCAAAAAGTCCAAAGCTATTACAAAAGCAAAAGAAGCAACAGTCCCACCCAACTCTTGTACCAAAGAAGCTGTTGCACGCGCGGTTCCACCTGTAGCCAAAAGATCATCAATAATCACAACACGCTGTCCTGCTTGAATCGAATCCGAATGCATTTCAAGTGTTGCTGTACCATACTCTAAATCATATGTATGAGAGATTTTATCTGCAGGTAATTTTCCTGCTTTACGAGCCAAAACAAAAGGAATACCTAATTTCAGAGCAAGAGGAACACCAAATAGAAAACCACGAGATTCTACTCCAACAATCACATCTACACCATCTTTATATTGATTGACAAAGTCTTCAATCACACGCTCAATAAGATTTGGATGTGCAAACAAAGGTGTAATATCTTTAAACTGAATACCCGGCTTAGGAAAATCAGGGACATTGCGGATGACTGTATCAAGGTCTTGAGAAAGAGACATAAAAACTCCAAAATAAATTGTTTTAGTGAAGGAACTTTAGCAAGGCGAATCCACCAAGCAGTAGAATTGTAAATACGATTGTAATCGTATCGGAATGTGCTTCAATA
>NYTD01000333.1 GCA_002683315.1 Deltaproteobacteria bacterium
AAACATAACAAACACACACATACCATACACCACACATCACTCACACCACACACACCACACACACCACAAACACACGTCCCCAACACACACACGAAAAACCGCGAACACAATAGCGAGAGAAAATCCACAAGCTCTTCAGGTGTTAGAACTTCAAGCATCTCTACCAAAACCGTATGTTTCATTGCTCGGTCTTGTAGAGCTGAGACACGTTTTTCGACAGATTCAAGTAGATCTTCGACCCATTGAGGATCGGTGTACGTCGGTAGTTTCTCTTTTGACATCACTTCTCCCCAAAAGCGTGATATAACTCTATATATTTAACCTCAAGTTTCCGTTGTGTACAAATTATGAAAACCAGACTTTTTTTGCTATTCATCGTTATTGTAGGAGGTATCGGCTATTCTATGTACGATCCTGAGATTGAGCCTGCCCCTATGGAAGAAAAAGATACGGATACAGGTCTTACACGACATGAAACAGAAGAATTGATGCGTACAATCGGATATGTACAATAACCTCTCTAAAATGGAATACAAATGACCTTTTTTCTTCTTTTTCTTACATCTTGCACCGATCAGAAAGCACTACAGATTAAAGAAGATACCAAAATGCGACTCTGGTTTGCTCGAAACACGGTCCTTCTTTTTGAACAATGCTACAAAGATCTCAATTTAAAAGAAGACAGCACTGCAGAAGAAAGCAAAGCTGCACTTGAAAGACAAAAGAACCTCTGTGACAAATACCGAGAGAAAGAAACCAAACTCTTGGAAATCTGCTCCAAAGAAATACCAGCATCTATCAACAGTGAACATGCCCCTAATTCTGATGAAGAATATGAAAAAGCCAAAAAAGAATTATTGAAGATTTGTTCTGTAGTGGAAGTAAAAAATCAAAAATAATCGTGGTATATCTCCAAAAAGTCTTAAATGATAGCGATCCGTTTTTGGAGAACACATATGCTTCCTCGTCTTCACTTATTTGAGTGGGAAGATCTTCCTACGTTCCCTCGATTTCTTCGTGATGCTCTCACTTCGTATCTATCTTTGCTATGGACTGTTGGGGGGTTTTACAAAAAGACCATTCCGATACTCAAAAAAGCACTTGAAACAATACCCAACCCTCATATTACGGATCTCTGTTCGGGAGCAGGAGGAGCAATCCCATTATTATTTACCGAATTGAAAAGAGATCTTCACGATATCCATATTACACTCAGCGATCAATATCCCAACCTAGAGTCGTTTCAAACCTTGTATCAACAAAGCAATGGAGCGATCGATCATCGAAAAGAAGCTACCGATGCTCGTTCAATAGAGACACCTGATAATACAGTGCGAACAATGTTTCTCGCACTTCATCATTTTTCTCCAAGCGATGCTCAGAAAATCTTCCAAAACAGCATCAATCACAATAACCCCATCGTTGTATTTGAAATTCAACAACGAAACTTGTTCGATATCATCCTCATGCTTATCCACATTCCCATTTCTATGATTGTACTCCCCTTTACCAAACCATGCTGGAAACAAGTTCTATGCACATATCTAATTCCGATTATTCCATTGTGCATCACATGGGATGGGATGATCTCTTCTTTGCGAACCTATTCCAAAAAAGAATTGTTTGCAATGACTGGATCATGCAATGACCCTGGTTACCAGTGGACACATGGAACCGTATCACACCCTCTTCACTCTGTGAGTTATTTCATGGGATTACCTCCTCGCAAAAAGCATGAAGAAAAGATACAGAGTAATTGACACAACAGATTCTCATGAGCAAAAAATGGACAATCCATATGATAGAATCCCATATTTGGGACGCTCTCATCAACAAACCCATATCGAAAAGATAGCCTGTATCCCTTTTTTGTTCGATATCCCATTTCCTGATGTTCACCACGCACGCGTCTTAGAACTCGGATGTGGAGATGGTAGCAACATACTTAATATGGCATACAGTCTTCCAAATGCAACATTTGTTGGAATTGATGGCTCAGAAGTACAAATCACAAGAGGTCAAGAGTCCATCTCCATCACTGGTATCAGTAACCTTGAATTATTCCATTGCGATCTCCTTGACGTCGACTCTTCTTTTGGAACCTTCGATTATATCATTTGCCATGGAGTCTACTCTTGGGTTCCTTCTCACGTACGCAAAACAATACTTCAGATTTGTTCTCAGAGACTCTCTACAAATGGAATCGCATACATCAGCTACAATGCACTCCCTGGTTGGAGAATGTATTCGATGGTACGAGAGATGATGCGATATCATGTTCGACACATTCGCGAAGATCATAAAAAAACAGAACAATCAATAGCCATGCTACAATTTGTTGGCCAGCATCTGGTAGACCCTGTCGATTCATATGGTGCTTTCATTCGTGAAACGATGGAACACCTATCACATAGCACCAGTGAGTACATCTTTCATGAGTATCTCGAAGAAAACAATCAGGCTTTTTACTTTCACGAATTTATTGACTCTCTAGAAGAACATAATCTCCAGTATTTGGGAAATACTGACTTCAACACAATGAATAATCTTCATTTTCCAGAAGAAACTCAAAATATCCTCGATGAGATCTCCAACAATATACATAATCTTGAACAGTATATGGATTTTTTACGCTGTCGACGCTTTCGATGTGATCTACTCACCCACAACAATCGAGAACTTGCAAGAGAAGTGACACTCAATCCTTTTACAAAAGGCTATTTCACGCTTAGTGCCTTTCATGCACAAGATGAAAATCTAACACCAAAAGACATATTTGAAGATATATTAGAGAATATATTTATTGAAAGCCAACAAAAAGCTCTAAAAGATATTCCTATCTTTGCACATACCATACAATCTCTCTTTGAACACTGGCCCCAATATGTCCATTTTGATGATATCTGTAGCTATGTCCAAAATCGAACCATGGATTTCTCTCAAGGAGACAAGGTCGAAATTGCAGCCCTTCTTCAAACTCTATTGCTTCGGAATACCATTGATCTTCATCTATTCCAACCGAAAATCGCCACAGAAGTGTCGCATAGACCTTGTGCCTCTCTTGTAGCGCGTGCTCAAATCCGCTATCAATTCAGTATAAGTAATCAACACCATACAATGGTTGCACTCAAAGACATCTGGATGAGAAAAATACTCCCATATATTGATGGCAAGCACACATTTGAAGAGTTATTCTCCATCATGCAAGGGTTTGTTCATGAAGACCCAAGTCTTCATGAGCAAGAAGCTTCTTTTCATAAAGCAAAACTCCGAGAATTCCTGAGTATCCTTCTCCAAAAAGGTGTACTTGTATCCTAAAACCTCATTCTTTGGTGCTATGCATGAAACGCATTTTTCGTATCATATACAAGAATAAAGTTCAGAATTAGAAATCGGTTTTGAAATTTCGCTTAACCTCACCCAAAAAAACAAAACGACTATTATTTCACGCATCAAATATATTGAAACACCAAAGTAATCCGCTTCAGTTGAGCGCTTTATACAGAACACCTGCCCAAAATACACAAGTACAATAAGTCATCAAATATCACTCTTTCCTTCCATACTGAGTCTCTATGTCCGAAAAAATACGCCAATTCCTCATTGAAAGTGGTCGAGGAGAGCCACAAAGCTTATCTCCTTTCAAGAACAAACTTGATTTACCCGGAGGAAGACATGGTACTGCGTGGCTATGCTCTATCGATGGAACACTCTTTATTGTAGCAATTCAAGAAGGGATCGGTCGAGCCATCGAAGTCCCATTATCCGAAATCCGGATTTTGAATAATTTTTGGGGCAGTGCCATTCAGATCGGCGAAACAACATTCTCCCTCCCATTCGCTTCAAAGGCAACAGAAACAATAGCAAGTGCACTATTGTACAACGCAGATCCTATTTCCATAGAAGAACAACTCATAGGAGCATGGACATGTGAATTATCCTATGCTCAACGATTATGGATTGAGGTTAACTTTGAAGAAGATGAGCAACTCATCGCTGCAATTGAAACAGCTACAGAAGCTGATTTTACTCCAAAACTCTCTGGAGATGAGCCCAAAGAGTACATATTTATCCTCAGCGATCGCAGATGTGGACTCCTTGGTATGTCTGAATACGGAGAAGGACATTTTTTCCCTCTTGCCAAGCAAGAATTACAGATCGAACGAGGATTTGGTCGTTCTGATATTCGATGTGGGCCATTGGAGTGGAAAGCTACAATGTCCAACAGTAATCAATATGAAACCATTGCACCCCTTCCTGCTTTGGACAGATTTCCCAGAATTCGTCATACTGTTCTCCAATTAACCGAATTCCCATTTCAGCAAAAACGTTTATTTGGACTCCTCAAACATGCTCCTGATCCCATAAATCGGTTTATTGCAATATGGATGCATGAAGGAGGCGAGATTACTCCTATACTAGAAGAGATGATGGTTGATCATGAAAATAGCAAGGCTCTTTGTTCATGGTTTTCTGAAAGCAATCTATCCGAAAAAGAGCGGACTCTTATCGTAGAAAAGGCATTATCCATTTCCGATACTCCTGAAAAGGCTCGATGGTCCTTACCCATTCACCAATACAATCTTGAAAATACCACAGATCCTACCAATTCGCAGGATTTGGCCTATATTGAGCATCTTCTATTTACCGGTAATGATGCGCGTACTGAATTAAAAGAGCTTATTAAAAAGCTACCAAATGAAGAATGGAGTATAAGTCTGCCTATGCACTTTACTGCCATTAAAGAGAATCGTCCTTTAAATTCACTCACATTTCGAGCCTACTCTTTGCTTGAGCAATATACACCCGAAAAAGAAAAACACGAAATACAAACCCAACTTCTTCGACACTCTCCTTTATCTCTACCTCTCGCTCAAAAACTTTCCAAGTCTCAAGAGATGAGAACAGCTTCTCTTGGCAAAAATATCCTAGATATTATTCAAGGAAGTGAAGAAGATAGAACATTTGATCTTCCAAAATCTCTCCCATTACTCAGTCAAGAAGATCAGGTACGCCTCAAACATCCCATTTCACAATCGGGAGGTATGTTTGATGGAATGACGGAATGGGTAGCCAAAACAGATTCTCTCGATTTTGGTATTCTTCAAAAATACTGTGCACAAGTCTCGCAAGAGAATCATCCTCTTCTTACTGAAAGTGTACGAAAGATTTGTGCGATGTTGGATATGCCTGTACCTCCTATTTATGTCTCATGGGGAGAACACAATATAGGGATACTTTCTCATGAATCACCATCTCCATTTATTATTATAGGCGGAGAACATCTGAAAAAAGAAAGTCCACATTCTCTATCTTTGGGTGAACGTACTGCTCTTCTCGCCATGGAACTAACACACATCAAATACAAGAGCAGCAGAATAACTTCCAATGAGGTTTGGCAAGGTGTACTTCACAAAGGTGGCGTTGTCTTAGAAGGGGCCTTTACCCTTCTCCCTATGCTCAAACATCTTCCGACTTCGTGGATGCAAAAGGTAGAAACCTACAATACCATCCGAAGTGTGATTCCTAGCCTTTGGTTTGAACAGCTCTATAAAAGAACTCCTATTTCTAGTGTCATTCCCTCTAAAACAGAGGAAGTAGGACTTTCGATAGACCCAAGTACGATTTTGTTGGCATATCGAGCATTGCAACTCAATGCTGATCGAATGGCGCTAATCGCTACAGGATCATTGTACCATACGATTGCGAGCTTCTTTATCGGATTCCCAACTCTTCTCCCTTTCAAGGAAAGTCTGAAAAGCAAAGGAATCCAACAATTATACACATCTACTCTTTCTGCTTCCATGCTCGGAATCCAAGAAAACATAACCCTACGTGCTGCCAGTCTAATCTCGTTCTATCTGTCGGAAGAATATCAGTCCATACAGACTTCCACTTCCGATGTATAGCATTGCATACATTGTATTCTCTTCTCTGTACTGCTCTTGTACTGTAGAAGGAACAAAATCTAGTATTGACTCTATCTCTGGAAATAATACCACAGCTCAATCCGATCCATCAAACAATGAGGATATACTGAGATCTCTGTACCTACTGGAACAGTCTACAGATGGGGAGAACCTCATCTGGGAATTACACATCCAGAGCAAAGACATATCTCTACTCGGTTCTCTTGATTGTCCGTTCTCTGTCCCAAATGACAAGCTGGCAGCTATGACCGCAGATCCAAAAGGAATTTTATGGGCATTGTCCGAAGAATATCAAATCATGCGAATCGCACCGGCAACACTCGTCTGTACATCTTTCCCGCAACTTGCAAGTACAGAAGAATTTCAAGCCGAAAGCTTGGCGTTTATCCAAAACGAAGAAGGAGTCGAGTTTTTTCTTGCTGGCTATTATGGTAATCCACAAGGAGGGGCCTCCACTGCACTTGCTCAGCTGAGTGCAGATGGAATCGAAATCATTGCTCCCATTACAAACTTTGAAGGACAAGATACTGTTATTGATATCGATACAACACCAGATCAAAGATTATTCGGTTATCGAGGCTGGGGAAATCTGTCAGAACTACTTTCACTCAACGCGCAAACTGGAAGCGAAGAATATTCCCAGACAATCTATATCAGCACTGAACAAAATTTCGCGCTGCTCAGTGACAACCAAACCCACTGGTTCTTTACCAACACTGGACCACAAGGCAGTCAACTACACCGCTATCAAAATGATCTTTTAGAGTGGTGGATGGACATTCCATTTATTGTTGTTGGTGCTTCTGGTATTGAATAATAAAGATCAATTACAGACCATAATTCTATTCGTAATGTAAAAAAAAATTTGAATCTCTCTATTTTTGTGTCGTTATTAATTGTATAACGAGGGAGAAATTATGGAACAAAAGATAGAAAGGTTGATGGACATTCACAACAAAGCATACATGTTGTGGAAACATACACAAGAAGCCACATTAGAACCTACATGTCATCAGATCTTACATCAGTTGATGGAACATTTGAGCACAGATCATCCATACATACAAGCTGTGATGCTCAAAAATTGTATTATCTTGGCACACAACAAAGACTACACACCAATAGTCCAGTTGTTACAACTCCTAGAATTAAGTATACAAAACAATGAAGATGTATTTATTCCTCTCGCCAATCGATTACGCATTATGCTGGGATAGTACCAAAATATTGTATATGATGCCAGTTGCGCTAATATTATATGAAGAGGGTTCCTTTCCTCTTCTTTCTTTTTGAGCTAGAGTCCAATGTTATCCCTCCTCATCATGATGTCTTGCACATCTTCTCTAAGCATTGAAATCACACAACATACAGAAAAACAAGAACCAAGTCCAACAACTCCTTGTGACATCAACATTACCAAACGTTTCGACATAGAATCTCCATATGTTGACATAACCATTGAGTCTGCAGAAAGAGTCACGATGATGTTGGAACTTTATGAAGGGAAAGAGTCACTAGAAAGAGAAGTAATCCTCCCAACGACTGGATTACATACACTAGAAATGTTTTGGCCAAAACAAAGCTTGCATCACAGTTGGCAAGAAACATATGGTATAAAGGCCACACTGACGGTCATCGGATTTTCAGGTGAAGATGAGATGTGTAGAGCTCTCTTTGAAGGAGATTTTGCTCCTGTCGATAACCGAGTCCAGAATTCTCGATTCATAACCAAACCACACTGGTACGCACACAGTGTGATGGCTTCGGGTCTACATGTATCTGTACCAGCACTCCATGAATCAGATAAATATGCACTTATCTCTACTCCACTCAGCCACACCCCTCTCTCTATCATCGGGCCCTTTGATAGAGATGAAGATTTTCGAGATATTACCAATCTATCCATATTTGAAAATCAAGAAGGAAAACTCCTCTCTCTTGTTGCACAAGAGAGTTGGCCTGGCTTTGATGAGCAACTGTTCATGATTCATAATGCCATAACGACAGAGCAGAATGAACTGTGGAGCAAAGAATCAACGATTCATCATACGATTTCAGCACAGGAAAGATCTGACGGTTCTCTTGATGTTTTAACAAGCAGTTGGGATGAACGATTTGGAATCAGCGCTGGATTCTATGGCCATCCGACGCGAGTACAACTATCTGAGGAAGAATTTTCTTCTAGCGCTTTAATCGATGTGGACGCATTTTATCCACAGAGTCAAAGCAGCCCCCTCACCTACAACAATTTTGTATGGGAAGCCGGACCGAAAAGCACCCACGTTATATCTATCATTTTTTCGAATCGTGCCATGGCACTTCCTCCTCCAGAAGACAATACCTCATCTGTACTCCTATTAGATCAATCAACGGGAACTGAAATATGGTATTCAAACCCAGAAAAAACCAGTGTAATCCATGAACAAAATCATCTTGTTGTAGAACTTGATCCAATTCCAGAACAAGAACTCGCACTAACGTTTCCTCATGCAGCGCAATTTGATGGAGAACGACTCTATGTACAAGACCATATGGATGTTGAATCAGGCTCCAAACAAGCTCGAATCAATTGTTTCTCCATGAATGGAGACTATCTATGGAGCTTTGTAGTTCCTTCTTCACTCGAAACGACCAACAATGCACGAAGAAGACATGGAGGAATGTGGACGATAACGGTAGATGGAAACAATGGCGTATGTGCTTTCTTTGTCGATACCCAAACAGTACACTGTGTCGATCAAAATGGCATAGAAGTCGGCTGGATGGAAAAGTACGAGCTATCTGAGAATCAAGCCGACAAATGGCACACCCTTGATTACCTCGACAACTGGACAAACACAATCACACCATAAGACTGTTTCAAAAAATATAAATCACTTGTCATATACGGTGAAGTTCCGAAACACAAAACATGTTACGTTTTCCTATTCTATTTTATACGTAGTGAACCTCAATATGTATGTTTTCTTGTACGGGCTCTTGCTCGCCGAACCCCTTGAACATCCCAAAATTAATCCGCAGTATTTTCGCCCTGCGCTTGACTCTCAACACTTCCTCTCTGTAAATGAGACGGCACTTGGAACCTGTGGTTCCTTTTTGGGTAAAGGCAGTGCATCCCAATCTTCGAATCCATTCCTATTTGTTGCAAATGATGGAAATGAAACTGAAATGCTCCAGTCTTTGGATGTTCTTGATCTTGCTGGAGGATTTATTTTTTGTCGATCACGACTTGGAATCCATATCCCTGTAATCCTTCGTGCGACAGGTGTTCTACCTTCTGGAGAAGAGCTTATGGATTCGGGACTTGGAGATATCCTCCTTGATTACAAATACCGATTCTCCAAACCGAATGACAGCATTGGTATTGCGGTGTCCTTGCGCGGAAGTGCTCCGACAGCAACTGGTGAAGCTTCTGTTGGAAATGATGGTAGTCTCATTGAAACTGAACTGAATCTAGATACTACATATCGGAACACCATCTTTGCTCTCAACATCGGTCACAAAAGTCAATCTACATGGAGTGATGAGCAAAGCTATTTCGGTTCTGCCGTCTACACTCGTGGTGGAGCCGCTCTACCTCTGCCATACAACAGTGGTATTGCAGCAGAAATATTTTCATCCTTTATGTACGGCGCGAGCAGTTTCGAACAAGCTTTTTCTGGTGAAGTCATGCTCACCGGTTGGAAGAAATTTGGTCTTATCGCTATACAAGCAGGAATGGGATATGGATTGGGAAGCGGAATTGGAAGCCCTGATCTTCGAGGACTGTTCGGATTTGCATGGCTACCAGATCTTCAAAATAAAGATACCGATCAAGATGGTATCACCGACTCTACGGATCAATGTCCAAAAGAAGCAGAGGATATCGATGGTTTTCAAGATACAGATGGATGCCCAGACCCAACAAAAGTCACCGTAAAAATCATGGCAAATGGCATTGTGAACGATGAAGCACAATGGAAAATCGGAGAAATAGAAGGAATGGGTACAAAACCGATCTCTTTGTCTTCGCAATTCACGACAATAAAGGCTTCGCTATCAGGATTTCAGTCTATTAAACAAGAGGTCTACATTCAAGGAGGAGCGGATCAAACCATCATCATTCCTCTTGAGCAACTCCAAGGCACACTACAGATTGCTCCCATCAACTCAAGCGGGAATCACATCTCAAATGCGACATGGTCGTTTGTCACTGGTGACACACTATATTCAACAAATCAAATCGCCTCCATAAATCCAAATGACATCGATATTCGGATCATGGCTGATGGATATAAAGTAGCGACACAACATCTCACAATAAAAGCAAATG
>NYTD01000334.1 GCA_002683315.1 Deltaproteobacteria bacterium
AGCAGGTGATCTTCAAACTATCCAAGACGAGTTTATCGCAGAAACTGGTCTTGATTTCCAGTTTCTACTGGTTCTCTATGAAAATGCTAGTGGATATCCAGCGACTCCGGAAGATGGTTTGGCCTATGCTCAGAGCATTGCGAATCCCGATTTCCCAGTGTTTGTCGATGGAGAAGATATGGTTGTGGGTGCGACACCCCTAACAAATAATTCTCGACCGGAAATGTGCGTTCTTTCACCGGATCTTGAGATTGTAGGTTGTTACACCGGTTACGATGGTCATGAAAATGCCCTTAACGAAATCAAAACCCATGCAGGGTTGTAGATAAAGCAATATTATCTTTGATGCTCTTTATCTTCATGCCGTTATGCGAGGTTCTATAATTCAATATACAATCATGGTGTTCTTGAACCATCATCTTTCCCTGTAAAAACCCAAAATAGATGTATTTCAAGTACATTCTAATCTGAATCTAAGCATTACACTTCATCATTTTGATTCGGAAAGTCTTCTGATCAAAAGTGACAATCTAGGAGTACGAAAAACGGGGATATTTTACTATCCCCGTATATGTGCACTGTATAGCGCGCAAAGTATATAATTGTCCTTAATCCGTATACATCTTCAGATATTACCCATAAGATCTATGGCTCTCTTTGAAGGACATTTTTATTTCGCTACGTTATTGTTTTCACGTTTTTTTATCTCTTCTTTGACGGCATCAGGAATTTTCATGTCATTGGCAAGTTCTCTTGCTCGTCTCAAAATTCGACCAGTGGTCAAATCCTTACCAAATTCTCGTTCTGTAATTGGGGTAAGATGATCTGTGGAAACTGGTTCCAAGTCCTCAGCATTTTCAATGAGTTTCTTAGCCAAACTGCGAGCCTGAGCATCTGAATTTTTGGAAAGAGAGTTGAATAGTCCATCAACACGCTGTAAAGAAGAGTGCAACCAATACAATACAGTATCCAGATTGTCTGTTTTTTGGGCACTATCTATTTCACCTTGTACACGTGCCACAGCAAGACCCATAACCGAGAGCTCAGTACCTATATCAACAACACGACCAAGAGTCAGTTGTCTAGACTCCAACTTGGGTCCCAACGTAACCATTGTAAAGAACATTTTGCGTGCCAGCTTTTTGGACCGGGAGTCGATTTTACGCAAGTATGGACGCAGTTTGGGGTGAAACTTGGAAAAGGAACGCAAGAAGGATGGTACCATCAATTTTGCCAACCAAGGTGCATATAAGCCAGCACATTTTAACACTGTAGAGGCTTTGGTTCCAAAACTTGTTTTGGAGCTAAAGAGAGGAGCCGCGTTGGAAAGATGCCAATCCAGTGCTTCTCTGGCTAAGAATAGATGCATAACATCTGTGGTTCCTTCTACGATACGATTGATTCGAGCATCTCTCATTCCTCGCTCCATCGGAGCCGCATGCTCGCCTCTTTCTTTAAGGGAAGAGGCAGTTTCATAACCACGTCCACCACGAAGCTGCAAAGCGGTATCGGTAACATCCCAAAGGAGCTCAGTATTAAACATCTTTGCTGCAGCTGCTTCCATACGCATATCTTGTTCATTTTTGTCGCTGAGTGATGCACAATAATCAGACAGTGCTGACATAGCATAGGCACTTGAAGCGATATGAGCCAATTTGTCACTACCCGGCTCGTGAAGACCGATTTGACGTCCCCACTGCGAACGAGATTTCGCCCAACGGGTGGAGAATTCCAATAAATCTTTTGCACTTTCAGCTGCGATCGCTGGAATGGAAAGTCGGCCATCATTGAGTGTCTCTAATGCCAGTGCCAAGCCTTTTCCTCTCTTACCTACAAGATTTTCGGCCGGTACCTTACAATTGGTAAAACGCACAACACCATTTTCAATGGATTTGATACCCATAAAACGACAACGATGTAAAATATCAAGTCCTGGTGTATCAGTTTCTACAATAAATGCAGAGATCTCACTAATTTCTCGACCTGACTTGGTTTTCTTTTTGCCGCTAACGGCCATCACGACAATAATATCTGCAACAACAGCATTCGTGCACCATAGTTTTTCTCCGTTTAGAATCCAATGAGAACCATCTTCTGACAATTCGGCTTGGGTTGTCATGGTAGCAGGATCGGAGCCAGCATTGGGCTCTGTAAGTGCAAACGCTGATACCCACCCTTCAGCAAACCTTGGCAGAAATTTCTCTTTCTGTTCTTTGGTTCCCTTTAACTTAAGAGGCTGTGGGACACCGATAGATTGATGTGCGGAAAGAGTAGCTGCTGTACCCCCACAATAGCGTGCCACCACACTTAGAATACGCATATAGTTGGTTTGACTCATTCCAAGACCATTGTACTCCTTGGGAATTTTTATGGCAAAAAGATTCAATTCTTTTAGACCTCTCCATACATGTGCTGGAATTGTTTCTGCTCGATCAATCTCTTCTCCATCTAAGTTTTCTTTGCACCATTGATCCACTTTCGCACAGTATTCATCACCTATTTTCTTGTCTTCTGGTTCCTGCTCTGGGTATGGGTACGCCATGGAGATATCAAAGTCTCCAAGAAAAATGGATGCCATGTAACTTTTGGATTTCCATTTTGATTCTCGACTGGTTTCTGCTACTTGTAAGGATTCGTCTTCTGCAGCATTACGATTTTTGTTTTCGATAGGCATTTCTTTATTCCTCAAAATATATATTCTACTAAACTGAATGACCACTCATTCAGTTTAGTAGAGAATAACAACTAAAGTATGAATGATCATTCATCATTATACGAATAATCTACCCCTGAAGATAATTTTGTGATGATACTTCCATCTTCTAATCGAAATTCCAAAGCATCTTCTGCACGTAATATCTCTCCCAAAACCTGATTATATAGCATGCTTCTCATGTAATACGTATAAAATTTACATGCAGAGAGAATCTCCTTTGCCTTGAAAGAATTCGTCTGTATACATCTCCTCCCACACTCGATCCAACGACGAAGAAAAAGAGAGCTGCAATCTCGTAGAGAGAAAAGAAATAAAATCATCCTTATGCGTCAAAAATCTCATGTGGTCTCTCCTTATTTTTACATGTTTTCCGCTCCAAAAATATAAATGGAGTCAGATGTATTACCCATTGAACAGATAAAACGTTGCGAAAAAACCTGCTCCATACACTGTTCCAATAACGTCATGGTGTCCCAATGACATTCGAATACCTATGTCTACTGGTCTCCAATCCATACGTACGTCTGATACAAGACCATATCGATTAAAGAAACCGTTGTTATCATAACCAAAACCCAAGTATGGCCCTACTGTCGCCACAGGATAGTTCCCCATAAAATCAGGTAGGGAAAATTCGTACAGAGCCTCTATACCAAAGTTAGGTACTCTCCTTTCTACTCGTTCACAGGAAAATGTTGGAGCTATATCGTCTTTTTCTTTGTAGTCTGATTCACAAATCTTTTCAAAGAAACGTGCTCCCGTAATATGAGCACCAAGTGCGATATTTTTCCAAACCTTATGATGATAGGAAACTACAAATTGTGGTGGACCAACGGAAACACCGACAGAGATACGATTGGCTAATGCATTGGAAAAAAAATATAATAGAATAGGTATCATATGATGAGCTGTGGTTGGTTTCGTCTACACTATATTCTGAATAGTTATTGTATCATAACCAATCTTTCAAGAGATAGACTGCCGTGTATTGAAATCTAAATCAGTACCATCAGTCTCTAGCATGATTTTTTTTGACGATAATTCATCCAATAAATTGAAGTCCATTATGGATGATTGTACTCCCCAAAAAATTCACAAAACAGTACAAAGATCTATTTGCAAAAAATAATTTTAGTCACGATATACGTACCTGTCTGTAATGGACTTCAATATAGATATCGTTGTATCAAAATACAAATTAGGCATCAAAGATTGTATACATTCGTGATCACGACAATTCTTCACCGTAATAATAATCTTGCATAATCCTATGGAAAGGATTGTTCTCATACCGTTCGATATCTCTGTATACCTAATATTACTCCTGATTGAGAGAATTTTGCGATATGCAAATGGTGGAATAATAATTCTATGTCCATCATTTTTTACAAGATTCATATTTGAACATTCTCCTCCTTTAGCGGTCACAATAATTTCAGTTCAATTTTTCCATGCCTCAAGCCAAATGTCACGTACGACCACATTGCGAAGAACACCAACAATTGCCAAAACCGAAGGAAAGTGTGCTATGTCCATGGCCTTTCCATCGACAAACAGATCATCAAAACGATCGACATTCATGATGATGTTGACCCGTTCATCTGCAGAATCGATTCCCCATACCGACAACGGTTCAGGATCGATCTCAGAGCCTCCTGGCATCTCAATATCTTCTTCCCAGTTTTCCAAATCCGATAGCACTCCCGTTTCCATATCCAACGAGAAGCGAACACCGGTATCTTGTACAGACTCAAACCAAATGTAGATCTTCGAAGATCCGTTCAACGTAATCGAAGAACGAAAACTAGTTTTTCGAACCCAAGACATCTGGTGGAAAGATTGAATTTCTGTTGAATCCACAGGAACAGATTCTTCTAAAACTTTACCATCTCTCTTCGCACGTAGACGTGTACGCAAACCAGACAATCTTGTTCTAAATCGTGAACGCAAACTTTTCATCCCTTTCATACCCATAAACATAAATTTACTTAATAAGAGCAAACAAAACCTACACAAGAATAACCTGTATGACCATGAATCAGAATAAAGCCTACGACAAATAAACCAATCAATGATACGCTACCATACATAATTGATAAAGAGGATATCATGAACATCAAAAGCTTTACACAAGCTCTTAGCGTTTCGGGTTTTGATATTGTTCATGCTTTCCCTCTTGATGTACTCAGTGAATCTTGTCGTAATACGGTATCATCTTTTAACTCTTCTGCCTCATGTGGAGTGTTGGTCGGAAATACTCGTACTGCTTGGCATCCTTTTCTCTTGTGGTTGAATCAACAACCCGATTGGAAGACGATAACCAATCCGTTCAATGATTTTTCCGAACACATCATCCAAACCCAAAGCAAAAATACGTTCACAAATGCACATATATTATGGACCCATGAAACGGAATCCTACATCATTCCAGCCCAAAAGATAGCACATGAAAGTGGTCTTGCATTCCGTAGTGCAGGACAATTCAATATCCATCCACGATTTGGAGCATGGTTTGCCCTGCGAGCCCTTGTGTTGCTTTGCGAGCCTCCCCCCCAAAAGACTCAAGTACACAATCCTTCTTCTGATGACATCGAAAAACAGGCTTTCAAAATATTTCAAAATCTGTATAAAAATCTAAAGAACAATACCGATATAAAAACGATGCGATATCACTGGGAAGAATGGCTAGCACTTCGTGACCTATATGAAATCGGCAAGGAGTACCGATACACCGAACCTCAAATTCAATACCATTACACACACAACAAGCAGATTCTCAACTCGCAAATTGAACTTCTAAATTCACGCATCCAGTGATTTCTTTCCCACATCCTCTCTTTTCTTGAGTTTCAAAGGCTGAGAATCGGTTTCAGCTCAATCATACGTTCACGTTGGTTTATATTCTATTCCCCTTGGAAATCAATCGTGTCCCAAAAATTCTCTTTATACAGTAATTTGGAACCCAAAGCATTCATAAATTGTCTAGAGTACAGTACGTTTCCATAGAACAATCCTGTTTGCAACATGAAGATTGTATTCTGGTCAATCAAAATTGCTGCTCCTGCAATTCTGGAGGTACGCAAGTTGCCATTCACAAGCAGTACGAGCAAGATATTATGGACCGCCGTGATATCATCTGTGCTTCGATGGGTTGCTTAACTTTCATCAATGAATCTCCTGTATGTACAGCAAAAAAAGCACGATGTGAGCAAGGCATATGCAAAGTGAACATACCAAAGTAACGCAAAATAGCGAGCACTCTCCTTTATCCGATACTTCAATGATGTTCTATAAAGCACCTGTGGCATCCAATACAGCAAGAATTCCATCTGCGGTATTCCAAGAAGCTGTAATTTCACTATGCGCCAAACCAAATCTCCAATCTTGTAACCATTGTCCATTTGTCCATGCTTTGTTTCGAATGGTCTGAAAAGCAAACGTTGTCATGGTACTTTGTCCCCATGCTGCATCAACCCAATCTCCCAAGAAATATCCATTAAAGAAAGGACCTGAGTTTGTACCATACGCATTATCTAGATCTTGTGTCAAAACAGGTGCTGCATCAACCAAAACCAGACCAAAATTTTCATAGTCTTGCTGTTGACTTGCATCGGAGGAAATAGAGGCAAGACTTTTGGGTAAATCTACCAAAAGATGTGTGTTTACTCCTACAGCAGCAACACGAGTGGGTGATGCACTGCAATCTGCGGTAAGATCATAGTATCGTTCCCATGCATTGGAGACATTTCCATCCAAAAGATGTTCCCGCAAATTGTCCAAATAGCGAGCTGCAAAGTCAATCATCAATTCTTGTGACCAAAAAGAATGAGCGAATTGTCCACTTTGTACTGCAGCTACTCCTCGTTGAGTGATGGGAGCATAAAATACAGCAAACAAGCCTCGATGATCTTTTGCATCGACAAAAATATCTCGAATATCTGTAATTCTTGTCTCCAGATCTTCAATCGATTGAATGCTTGAAGAATCAGAATATTCAAGGATATCGATGTATTCCTCAGCCGTAAGGGCTCTATCCCCACAGGTTGGGATGTTATTGCAATTACTACCCAAGGTTTCACAAAGAGGAAGTGAGCCCAATGATTGATTGAGCTCTTCACATTCAAGAGAAAGAATTAATGTGCTTTCATCTAGTGCATCACCGGAGCATTCAGGAGTTTCCAAAGATAACCCTGTACAATCTTCTAAGTGTACCATTGCTTCGGCACATGTCTCATCCTGTACAGGTGTATTGGTATTACTGCAAGAATTGATAAAATGTGTCAGTAAAAAAGTCCAGTTCATAACGCCTCTCCAATCATGGCTACTTTATAGTAGATAAAAATAGAGTTGTCTTAACTGTTTGGTGACGATTGCGAATCATCAAGCACGACTTTGAAATGGCTACTCCTGTCATCAATATCTCGAATGATGTACGGGTATATATTATGATATCCAAAGGATTCTCTACGTATTTTTTCGATGGGACTACAGTCGTTCCGCCCGCCAATCAAGTAGTAATATTATAGGGACCATAATTGTAAACGCAATCGTTCCAAACCATATTGTTGCTGGATACAATTGATTCAATACTCCTATTCCTGTGCAAAATAGAGCCAATGATATCCCCGTTTGAATCCTTGGCAGCATATTCAGAAATCCCAACGCAAGAATAAAAAAATCGGTCACAATGATGGATCTGGTCGGAAGATGATTCTCTACGGCTATCCATCGATGTAAGAAAAGTGCAAATGCGGCACCAAAAATACCAAAAAAGAATCGACGGCTATTTGGGTTCTTAAGAATATTCTGTCGTTGACTAAACAAAAGCAGGACCGTCGGTATGAGATACACGACAGAGTGTAGAAAAAGTACATCAGGCGGGATATGGTCTGGATCGACTTTTGATATGGGGAACAAAAAAATCAAGATAAAAACGATGATGCACAAAGTGAGAATAATAATGTCTCTACGTTGTTTCCTAGATGTTTTAGGGTCGTATTGAAGACCGATTTCTTTTAGCCTGTTTATTTCTTTATTCTCATGTTGTTGTTTTTGTTGTTGCGCTCGCAACATTTGTAGATGTTCGGCAGAACCACTACTCAAACTCTTAATTAAGACTTCAGCTGCATCCAAATCAGATTCTTTGATTTTGTGTTTGATCATTTCCGACAATGCTTCATCAAGACCGATACGAGCCGTTTTGGATTTGGAAGAAATATTAAGAGCCTGTTCAAATCCAAAACGTGCACGTTGAAAGGCTTCATGCATCGCGAGTCTTTTCTCTGCCGTCAGCTGTTCTTGACTGAAACGTTTGAGGTTCTGTAATTCTTCCTCAGCGGCTTTTTCTATCTTTCTTGCCTGCTGTTGCTCCAAATACGACTCTAGAGCCAAACGAACCTCCTTTACAGAACGATAACGGTCCTGTGGTTTTGGGGCGCATGCCTTGTTGATGATTTCACCAATCTGCTGTGCATTGAGAGCTCTGTAATCAAATGGAGCAGAAATCTCGATCTCTCGCATTAATTTCTTGAAGGTCACTTCTGTGTGTCTTGGTTTTCCTGTGACGATTTCATGTAAAGATGCACCAAGTAAAAATATGTCGGTTTGCTCTGTAATGAATTCAGTTTTACCCAAAAGCATTTCGGGAGCCATATAGTTTATAGTACCGATAATCTTATTTTCTGTTTCCAAATTCATTTTTTCTTTTTGTAATGCGATTCCCCAATCAAGAAGATATACCGAACCAAATTCTCCAAGCATAATGTTCTCAAGTTTTACATCACGATGAATGATTTTTTTGCTGTGCGCATATTCTAGAGCATGGCAAATGGAAATCATTGCTTGAATCGCTTTTTTCAATCTCTGCCCCGAGAAGTCTCCCTTCTCTAGTGCTTGTCGGAACGTTACACCTTTCACTTTTTTCATCCAGACTTCAGGTGCATCCTCTCCCTTTGTATTGACTCCATAAATGGGGATGATGTTGGGGTGTTCAAGTAAGCCCATCAACATTCCCTCTGTAAACAGTGCCATTTTATCCTCATGACTTTCCGTAATGACACGTTTTAGAGCTATTTCTCGATGAGGAAAATGTTGTTGAGCCAAAAATACGGTGCCCATTCCTCCCTTACCCAATATCCCCTTGATATTAAGAGGAGGAGGCAAATCATTTTTATATGTTGATGTTGTGATAAGAGAGTCTTGATAGTGCTGGCATCTAATCGTTGTATCCAAACACCCTACTGTCTCGCATATCTTGATAAATGTTCTTTGTAGAGACGTGTTTTTTGTGTACGACATACAGATACCCTACTGAATCTATGAAACTGATATGAATCGCTTTGTTCTCATTGTAATAATTGAGCAAATCATCGAATAAAAAATGTGATCATACGGCAAATGCGTGCACGATTATCCCATAATGCCAAAGTATCCAAAATGCTAATCGTGGGCAATATTTTTCTATCGGGGCACATGGAGCAATGATTCTCAGTAATGTGGAGAGCCACAGCAGGCTATTTGATGGCAGATGACACGATTTTGGACAAACCAAAAGGCCCGTAGAATTCGTTACTTGCTGTTGAATGTAATGATGATGTTGCCATTGATGGAACTTTGGTCATGGGTACATCTGGTGGTGAAATAAGTCAAGAAATCGAAATCACCATGATCTACCAAAATGATCCATCAACAGGAGTTCTGATTGTAGGATTTGGAATGCAAAACATTATTCTTGAAGGAACATATGATCCCAACAATGGTCAATCTGATGTGGAATACCTTACATCAGAAAACCTCAATGAAGGACTCTTTACAGATGCATTGGATATGCAAACAAACGATACGAGTGCAGATGGAGACATCGCGATGGTCATGAATGAAATGTTTGCACAGTGGAGTACTGTTGATGTACCCGAATCGTGTATGGAAAATAACGAATACGTTCTTCACGCCAACGAAGCAGATCGAAGTAAGAGGTATCCTAGTGATGTCTCTTACTTCGCTTTGGTATCACTTAAGCCCTCTTACCTTATTCGAACATCATGATCAAAAATTACAAATCGTCACAGTGAATCGGAATAATCCATACTTCCATGATCATGGCTCTCCCGTACACATCACCCCAATTAGATTCACATCCGATACTCGAAAACATAAAGCGTAGATGAACAAACGATAATTTATTCCAAGATCCACGTCACCTTTGAATTCAGTTGTTCTCCACATATTTGTCCTTGTCCCCAAAAGGCATGTCCAACCCCTTCCAGGTATACTCCCCAACTTCCTTGTGGCATATCTTTTACTCGTGATATACGTGGACTAGAACCTATTTTCTCTGCCAGAGCATGAAATGCTTCAGCTGTCGGACTCCAGCTTCCGTCGTTGTTAAGCAAGCCAAAATTATCCTCAAAATTATCTTCATCTTCACCATTTTGAATGGTATACCAGCATACATCTGTTGCTCCTTGCGCCAAGGCAAGAAGAATTCCCCTCTCAAGCAGTGCCGCTTGATCTTCACGGCTGCTATCTTCTGTGATTGTTATTCCATACTCGGTAACCGTCACAGGAAGAGGTTCTACGAGGTTTTGAATATGTTCAATCATTTGCCAAATGGGTATCTCTCCGTCTTCTTTTTTTTCTGGTTCTGCAACGGGGGGGTACAAGGAATAAGGATGAATCGCCACTGAATTAACCCTTTGCAAAATGGAAGGATGAAAAGCAAGAGTCTCCTGTAAGAATGAGACTGCGCTAGGTATGAGCTGCTCATGATAAAATGTACCACCCAAAATAACTTCGGCCTGAGGATGAACCTCATGAATTGCTTCTTCAGCAGCCAAAACAAGCGCTCCAAAAGCATCTGGATTTCCAGAAAAATCGGTTTTCCAAAAACGAAATCCAGCATTGGGCTCGTTCCAAATTTCAAATCTTTGAATGCGATCCTTGTATCGTTCGGCTACTGTTCTTGCAAAATTGGCGAAATCGGCAGGATCATCTGGTGGATAATATGAGTCAGAATCAGTATGTGAAGAAGCCCATGGTACACCATATGCAAGAAGAGGAATCACTTCTATTCCTTTTGCTTCAAAAGAATCCACAACTTGATCATAGTGGGTAAAATTCCACTCTCCTTGTTGAGGCTCTATTCTATGCCACAGAAAATCACTACGAATACTTGTGGCCCCAAGTTGCACGACTTGACCAACAACCTCTTCTATCTCTGCTGTTCGACTCACACTTCGCGCCAAACAAAGAGGCGATTTTAGAGAGTAAAAGCTTGATAAGGAAGTCTCACAAGTTTCTTTTGATATTATTTTTTCTTCGCTGGAAGAACAAGAAATACCGAAAAAAAAGATGAGAGAAATGAAATCACGAAACGACATATTCATATCTATCATCATAACGTATATGAATGTACAAACCATCTATTGGTGTGATTCATTATTTCCCTTCAATCTGGGAACGCAAACTGTCTTGAGAACGAATACACAACTTAGTCGGAGAAATCAACCCGCAAAGTGTAATCTCCACTGCGAACCACGCCATCACCATCAACCCAAGAATCGACGACAATGAAATAACGACCAGGCTCAATATCCCGAGAAAGAGAACGATGGGCTCTTTCTAAACAAGCATTCGCATCATCAGCGTCGAGCAAGTGTACATCTACATCAATGGGCTCATCACACTCCACCGATATTTCAATTTCTCCTTGTGAATCGGTGGTAAAAAGATACACAACCTCTGGACCACTTTCATCCGCGGTGGAACAATTGTATTCATCAAATTCGCTGGTCTGAATCCCTTCGGTCGTTCTTTGAGAAACAAAAGAATTGGAGGTAATCTCCCATGGACATTCATGCGAGCCATCTGGGGTACACTCCGACCAAACCCGTGGACTGATGTCTCTTGTATCTACAAGGTAATAATCGACTTCTGTCCCCAAGGACTCCCAAGCCACATCGATAAACTGCTTCCAATTTCTATGACCCGGAATCGTTTGACAACCCGCCGACCAATTGTGAACCTTTGCTGAACCCAAAGGAGCATTCACTGAAGCAAGATGAATATTGTGACCAGAGCCCGTACGATCATGGTCTTCACTACCACCATCGAGCCAACCATTTCGATCATCATCCCAATAACCATTCTTATTAGAATCATCGCGAACCTTGTACCCCCACTCATCTATCTGCAACGCATTATAACCACGATGCCAACCATTTTTATATCGATATCGACGGTTTGGACGCAATGAAGAAGAGTTATGATAACCAAAATTGTACGCCCCTGTATCAGTATGGGCATGAAATTCGCGGACATGTCCACGTCCATTTTCTTTCCATATAACAATGAGAGTATCATTGAAATAATTCGGGGTATTTCCATTCCAAGAAAAGGTACCCGGCCAAGCACCACGCATCCCCAAAATACTACGTTCTCCCGCTCCTGTATCGATACCAACACCCGTTGTTTTTTCGATTATGTCACGGTATAAAACATAAGCCTCTTCTTCAGTTAGGTGCATGGCACCATGAGGAAGCTCAAAACATCGGGTTCCCGACCATTCTCCCGTACGCTCAAACAATGGCATGCTATCTGTGTAACTCGGCATTGTGAGACTATCGCTGTGACCAATCATCGTCCAAAGAAAACCTGGTGCCGGCTCCATGTAAGCAATCGCA
>NYTD01000335.1 GCA_002683315.1 Deltaproteobacteria bacterium
ATTCCCAAATCAACCATAAAGGGGACTTTAATGATATTGATGACCAGAAAAAACCATGCTGTTGTTCCAATGAAGGCATATTTAGGGAGGCGCATCGCAAGAAAATAAAAGGCGGCAATTGGCCCAGCCGCATTGGCTATCATGGTAGCAAAACCGCCCATGACACCAACAAAAACACGAAAAAAAATATTGTCCGGAACATTCTTTTCATCAAATCGGAACAGGTATGTACGTACCAAGTGCACCGCTGTAAACAAAATAAGCATACCACCGATTAAGACTTTCACCTGCTGTGAATTAAGTTCTTGAAAGGAAAAATATCCAAGAATCAGTCCCAAAAAAGCCCATGGAAATAGTTTTTTGAGATGCACCCACGAAGCATGCCGACGGTATATCCGAACAGCAAAAATATCAGCAGCACTCAAAATAGGAAGCAGAACCCCCACAGATATCTTCGGATCTGGTAAAATCAAAAGATACAATGCAACCGTAATATTACCCATCCCAGGTAGACCACCTTTCCCCAGACCAACAAAGATCGCTCCTAATGCACCTAAAACCCAGTGCGTCCACGTTATTTCATCCATGACTCTCTCCAAGTACCATTGCAATAGAACAACGATTTCCTGTTGGGAGCGAATCAGGATCTGGCTGATGATGAGAATGAGAGATGTACCCACCTTCTGGATCAAGACGAATACAGTGCTCTGAAGCATTGATCTGTAATCCCGCCTCAGAACATATTCGAGTACATTCCTCACCCACAAAAATGATCCATGTGGGCTGAGTCAGTAACAGATCTACATTTTCCCATACACCCGAAGAAGGAGATCGCACCCATAGTGCACTGTGTTCCAGTTTTCTTCCTATTTTGGATGTTTGTGCTGGTTGAGCGCAGATTACGGTCACAAGATATCGATCCCGATGGGTGTTCAAGCATCCATGATCATAATGAAACAGATTAAAAAATGTTCCCGCAAGCGGATCACTCGAAGACAATGGTTCATGAGGATCTGAGAATAGAGTGATTTTTTTTGCTTGCTGGCATTGGAGACGGATTCGCTCTACATCTGCTGTTGATCGAACAGATTGAAGAAGTTGCTCCAATACATCTACCGCAACCTGAAAAAATAATCGAAAAACAGCACGAATCTCATCAGTGTATAGAGCTTGCTCATCAATAGGTGGAAATCGAAAAGAATTAAAGCTGCTGATGTGTGTAAAAACATTATCTACAATATTTTTTTCTTGTTGATTTCGAATCGTTAATGTGGCAAAACCATCTTTTATAAGAGATTGAATGGAGATTATTTCTTGTGCATGAATAGACATAGGAACCAATAAACGAAAAAAGAGGGTATACACCCTCTCTAATAATTTCAAAATAAAGAACGATTACGGTTCAATACCATCAAGAGCAGTGGGAAGCAATCCTCGGAATTGAATCTCAGAGATCAGTAGCTCTGGATACTTTGTTCCCGGATAGGTCTCCAACACCTGAATATATGTTGTGTCCCAAGAAGAACCACCAGGATAGCCTGTAACACTGGGAAGCCAAATCCAAATCGGTTTTTTGCCCATTTTTTCGGGAAGATCTTGGACTGCTTTTCTCCCTCCTACCGAAACCTGAACTTTTTTGGGACGAGCATAACGACGATCGGTTCCCGGAAAGATAGCGACACGAGTCAGTGATGTATCTCCACCATCAAATCCAATAATGGATTCTGTGGTGAATTTAACAGTCGACCTCTTGCTACCGTCAAGCAGAGCAAACGGGTCAACACCTTCAACCATATTTTCTTCTTCTTCTATTTTGGGTGTCACGTCAGCATCTTGCAAGAAAATGCTCAATTCTGTAAGTGTAATGTTTTCGGGATAATTCTCTTCACCGGTTTTGTAGACATCTGTGATCCAAAATCTGTATTTACCACCACTCGTAGACTTAATTTCCAAGGTTTTGGGAAGGGTGATCGTTTGTGGGTCTTTTGTATTCTTAATCTCAATTTCTACCGTCTGTTTGGTTGAATACAACTCCATGGAGTCATTAAACTCAAAGGCCTCAACCTTTAACTTTTTGATCTTTGTGTAATCTTTGAAAGTCTGATCGGTTTTGGCATAGCCATTAATAAGGCGAATTTGACTGAGCTTAGATGGAGAATTGGGTCCATCAATTTGAATCCATGGCATCTCATCATCTTCGTTTGCCGATGTCATCCATGCTGTTTCGGTATTTTGATCGACAGCAGAGCGTCCGGACCAAAATCCTTTGCCTTGTGATTGGGTGGACATGGTGTTGTAGCTGGATGTTTCTGCACCAGCAAAAGCCGAAGTGCTCAAAAGTGATGCTCCTAAGAGGGGAACAAGAAAAGTCATATAATATCTCCTGCGGTGTGGTGGGGAACTCGTGTGTAATATAACGCACAGGTGACGAAACAAGTATGAATTCTATTCCATTACCGCAAGAATCATATCGATATTACTGGTTGATGAACTTCCTGTTGGAAATTTACCATTGTCATCTTGTCCACCAGAAGCAAGTGGTTCTTGAGGCTCATTAACTACATTATTTCCTTCTTGATCGATATATGCCCAAAGGTATGCAATCGTCTCTGAAGGAACGGTAAGTTTCCATTCTACCGAAGAAAGCCCTGTTAGTTCGTCGAACTCAAACACCTGCATATCGTAACTATTATCTTCGATATCATTCGTGGTTAGCTCTCCATCTGGGCGATATTTCAATGCGGCAACATACAGTGTCCCCCCGGAAGCGAGTTCGTCAAAGGTCCCTGTTGCTGGACGAACGGTTCCCAAAAGATTCACAAAAGGAAACAGCTTGAGCCCTGAACTATCTCCGAGTGGAATTTGAATTTCGTGCCCAGAGAGATTGGTATAGGACACGTTGACCGGATTACCAGACTGATTTGGCTCAGAAATATATGGACCTGAGCGATCAAACGGCTCAAACATCTCGTTGAGGTTGTGATCCCATATCCCCTTCAGCACCATATATCCAACGTCTTCGCAAGGCTCAACAAGATACTCTGCTGAAGCACCACCACCAAGGACTTCCGGTTGCACAATGCTGTGGTGGATGGGACCGCGGTTTCCGGTTTTCATAAGCATAACCGCCACCTCTCCACCTGTATATTCTTCTGTAATATTGGCTTCTCCTGTTACTTCAATTGTTCCTCCATCACACGGAGGACGCTCTTCATGCAAAGGAGAAAGAATGGCAAAATCGATATTATTTTTTTGCATACCTTCTTCAAAAGGGATGGAGCGATTGTATCCACCAATTGGCTCATCTGTGCCGGTGATATTGTCGATGTAATAATCTAATACCGCAAAGACTCGGATATCTTGGGGTTCAAACAGTTCGATATCAAGCTGATATGCATTATTGGAAGGTTGTGGGTTTTCGATAATATCATATGAGAGATAGATATAGTTCCCGGTTTCAGGATCTTCATAGTATGCCGCAACAAATAGCTTACCAAAAGGAAATACCCCCGCATACGCTTCATCCCATGAAATACTATCTCGTTCTCCATCATCTCCTTCTGTATAGAGCTGAATATGAACCATTCCAGAGATCATACCATCCATAGACTCTATCGGTGGTGGTTGAGATGTATCTTCTGTCTCATCCTCTCCGGTATCCAGTCCTTCAGAAGGGGTAACCTCAGTTTGTCCAGAAGGTTGTTCTATTTTCTCTTCTGTACAAGCGAGTAGAAATAAGAATGGAATCATAGTTCCTCCAAATGATTTGTATTCTTACATATGTATCATATGATGTGCACTGCCTTATTTGTACTCTATCAAAAACTCCACACGTCGATTCTTGGCACGCGCGGTTTCAGAGGTTCCATTCATAAGCGGTTGGCTCTCACCACGACCTTCTGCAGCAAGTCTGTGCCCTTCCACTCCTTTGCTTATGAGCGTCTCTCGAACAGCATTCGCGCGGTTTTGAGAGAGAACCATATTCGAAGCGTCAGTACCCACATCATCGGTATGCCCAATGATGCGAATGATACGTAATTTGGGCTTTGCAAGAATCAAAGAAGCGACTTCAGATAAGAGATCGTCGGATTGACTCTTGATGGTCGCCTTTCCAAAATCAAAGAAAATCTTCTCGGAGATCACAATCTTATTTTTGAGAATACGAACACGGTCACTCTCATCTGGACAACCATCAAAATCTTTCACTCGATTCATCACCTCACGAGCATCAGGACATTGATCTTCATAATCAAGAAGACCATCGCCATCATTGTCGGGATCAGGGCATCCATCGTTGTCGAGATATCCATCTTTGTCTTCATTTTCGAACGGACATTGATCATCTCCATCACGGACACCATCGCCATCGGTGTCTTTGTTTACGTTGCTGTCGGGACAACCATCTTCATCCATGTATCCGTTGCGTGTTTCAGGAGCATTCGGACATCGATCTCGGGCATCGACAATTCCGTCTTGATCGTTGTCGATATCGGGACAACCATCATCGTCTTGGAAACCATCCTTATCTTCCGCAGCACTTGGGCATTGATCTTCTTTATCGTCAACACCATCGCCATCATTATCAAAATCGGGACAGCCATCGTCATCTTTGATTCCATCAAAATCCTCTTTTGCCATGGGACACTTGTCAAATTTTTCGGGGATACCATCTCCATCAGGATCGCGAAAACGCGGATCAAAATCGGGGGCAACCGTTACGCCAAATACACCGCGCATATCAGTAGTTCCTATCCCTGGAAGCACACCAAGACCACCACCAGCATTGATCTCCACGGCATTTCCTCCCAAAAGTTTCAATCCACCAAGCAGCTCACCCGTGGTTCCATCTGCACCTGTCTTTCCATTGTATTCGATGAGAATTTCCGCAAAGTCGACAGGGTGATAGGCGATCGCTCCACCATAAACAAGCTGGCTTCCAATAGCGGTATTAAGCAACATATCATCTGGTCGAATATGATATCCGGCAAAGAAAGAACTCCGAACTTTATAGCTTCTATCACGAACAGGAGAATCAGAAAACTCCATGACTGCGGTCGGTGTGTACGTAAATGACTCTTCACCAAACAGCGAGCCACCCGACGACGTTGGTGTTCCGACAGGAAGATAAAAAGCCAATCCCACAGGAAGTTTATCTCTATCCAGAAGAACCGCCTTGAGACCTATTCGCATATCTCCGATTCCAGAGGGAATGAGATAGGCTGGATCTTGGTTGTACATGAGGGTATCGAGCTGATACCCGGACTGCCAAAAGATCAGTGGAAGGTCAACTGCAATGGATACATGCTGAAAAAATCCTAGTGCAAGCTGGATATTACTCATCACGCGATGATCGATGATCGCATCGCCAAGATCACCTTCTACAACCACCACCTCTGGCGCTACACGTCGTCCGCTGGATAAGAACACGAGCGGATCGTTTTCATAGCTCACCCAAAAGGATACACCCATCTGCATATGACGCAATGTCGTGGCTGAGGGAACATTGTAGTATCGGTACCCATCTGCTGCTGGTCGAAAATAACTGATGTCGATGGTGCCAAGAGACTCATCGGCTTGGGCTGGATTTGCGCAAAAAAGAGAAAATAACAGTGAGGAAATCATAATCTACCTATTGAGGAGGTTGTGGGCCCATGGGCATACGTCCGTCTTCGGGGATAACCAATTCTATATCAATATCGTTCAAATCGGATCGAGAGATTTTTACAGGATTCTTTTGGTATGATCCCATACGATCTCCTTCGCCCGGACCATCGGCATCGTAATCAACGAATGCTTCCAAGATGAGATAGCCAAAGCTTTGGGGAACTTCGAGAACATATTCACCGGGAGGAAGCTTCATCTTTCCGATCATACTTCTCCCTCCTGGTGCATTCTCATCGGGCTGGAACAAATCCAAATCTACCAGCGGACAGCCATCACAAATAAGCTTGCCTGCAAGTTTGACACGATTCCCCGCATACCCACCAAAGGGGTCGGGATTGTCGGGAACCCCATCTCCTGCAGGTGCAGCCATATGTTTTCCGCCTTCTCCCGGAGAGGGCATTTCTTGGTGCTGCATGTTGAGGCGACCACCGGCCACAAGCTCAATGGACAATCCAACCAGATCTTCGTCTTTGATCTGCAATTGCACCTGCGCAAAGGGATCATCTCCAGTGGGACCATCGCCATCGAGATCTTGAAATGCCTGAATCTCCAGCATTCCCAAATCTTTGGGTACCGAAAGAGAGAAGGCGCCGGGTGCTTCCAAAAGGAGCTTTCCTTGACCTGCCATTCCACCGGGTGCGGAAGCATCAGGAACACGAAAGTCCATGTCGATACTCTCTTGGCTTTCGGCGATGAGATCTCCACTGATGAGCACGGTATCACCCGAGTGAGAGGCAAAGGGATCGGAAGCACCGCCGCCGCTACCGCCGCCCGCATTTGGGTCATCGCCACCGGGGGAGGCGCGATTGTTGTCGGAAGCGAAGAAACGTGGGTCCAAGGGTGTGGGAATCCCCGTGGTTTTTTCTAAGCAACCTGTGCACAGTACGAGAAACAAAAATCGAAGCATAGAGTTAACAGAAGAAGATGAGTTCGTGCAGCCAATATAACGTATTATGCATCAAGTTTGCGAACACTCCTCTTGATTGCACAGCTGAAAACGAGAAGGAGTGTGCTTTTCCTCAAGCGCATCAACAATGATTTCGGCGCAGCGAGGCGCAAGCTTGAAACCATGGCCAGAAAATCCTCCGGCTACCACAACGTGGGGATTACTGGACAGCCGATCAATGAGAAAGTCTTCGTTGTCTTTCATGGTGTAGATGCATAATTCCTCTTCGATGATGCACCCGGTTCCGGCAGGAATTCGATCACGAACCTTGTTGCGCACATTGTTTCGGTGCTCTTCTTGGATGATGGATATTGCGTCTGGATCATCCACCGTACCCCCCAAGCGGTGATGGGCTACCTTGAATCCTTGTTGTCCGAATTGGGGAAGACCATACCAATTGTCATCCATGCGATGTCCCACTTCGACCCATACGGGAAAATCGGGGGCAGAGATGTTGTATTCATCATGTGCTTCCATATAAAATACGCGCTGCCTGTGGGGACGAAGGATTCCTTGCAGCTCGGGAAACAATTGGCTCGTCCATGGTCCA
>NYTD01000336.1 GCA_002683315.1 Deltaproteobacteria bacterium
CCAAAAAAAAGATGGAAAACAACATTAAAATACTCCATAGAAGCGAAACGTATAGTAAAAAATGCGATACGATATTTCATGGAACATCTTAACGCATTTGATGATAGTTTCATACAACTACAAGCGGTTTCTTAATTTTTACACGCGACTTTCATCATTTTGAATGCATCTACAAATCTTGCTTTCTATCTTGAAATCCAATAACAAATATTGCTATGTCAACTATAATCGTGTACATCTATTGATGGTGTTGGATATCCCCTATCCAACATTAGGACACTTTGTGACCCCATGAATCAAATATCATGAACACATGTTCAAATCCAATTATACTATCGTTATATACACTTCCTCCATACTTCTCTTCCAAAACAATACATGAGCAAAACATCATCAAGTCTATCCTCAACTAGTGAGGACAAAATACAAGTGGGTATATTAGGAGCAACCGGAATGGTTGGTCAACGACTTATTGAAAGACTTCATACCCATCCTCAATTTGAGATAGCATACTTAGGAGCATCATCTCGATCCGCTGGAAAAGTATACGCACAAGCCACCAGATGGCGACTACCATCAAAATGTCCTGTTTCTGATATGTTCGTGCAAGAGTGCACACCAAAATCATATCCTAAAAATGTCCAACTACTCTTCTCTGCTCTTGATAGTACACCAGCAAAGAAAATCGAATCTGAGGCTGTGGAATCTGGTAGATATGTTGTTTCCAATGCTGGTGCTCATAGAATGGATAACCAAACACCTCTTATTATTCCAGAGGTGAATCCAGAACACCTGTCTCTCCTGAATAACAAACCTGGTATTATCACCAATCCAAATTGTTGTGCGATTCCGCTGGCTTTGTCACTGGCTCCGCTTCAGTCTTTGGGTATAAAAGCAGTGTGTGTATCCACATATCAAGCTGTTTCTGGCGCTGGTTATCCAGGGGAAAGTTCATGGGATATGATTGGCAATGTTCATCCTCATGCAGGAAATGAAGAAGAAAAACTGGCCCTAGAACCTCAAAAAATCTTGGGAACGACTACAGAACCCGCCAGTTTCCCTATATCTGCCCGTTGTGTACGCGTACCTACTGCAGATGGTCATCTCCTCGGCGTTCAAGTTCTTTTGGAAGAGCATATTTCCCCAGAGCAAGCATCTGAGATGTTTACATCTTATTGTTCACGAGCGCAATCACTATACTCCTCACCTACACCTCTTTTCGAAGTGTATACACTTAGGGATAGGCCTTCTCCTCGTTTTGATTGCATGAATGGAGATGGAATGGCCATTAGTATAGGAAGAATTGAGTCATGCGCAGTCATGACACTAAAGTACTTTGTTCTTGCACACAACACTATCCGTGGAGCTGCTGGTGCAGCCATCGCCAATGCAGAGCTACTCGTATCTAGAAACCTTTTGTCTTGAGAGATGATGTATGAGTTCAATTGAAACCGTCGCACTAGATGAAGCCACACGCTACCGATATCTAAACTATGCCATGTCAGTCATTACATCGCGGGCTCTACCTGATGTTCGAGATGGACTCAAGCCTGTACAGAGACGTATCTTGTATGCAATGTTTAACAACCTTCACCTCAGACCTGATGGTCGCTATCGAAAGTCTGCCGCTGTGGTCGGTGAAGTAATGGCCAAGTACCACCCACACGGAGACTCCTCTATTTATGAGGCTATGGTTCGAATGGCTCAACCGTTCTCTTTGCTTCATACACTTGTTGATGGGCAAGGGAATTTTGGTTCAATGGATGGGGATTCTGCAGCTGCGATGCGATATACAGAAGCCAAACTCACTCCAATAGCAATGGAACTCCTCACAGAGCTCAAACAGAAAACAGTCGATTATCAACCCACGTATGATGGTCAACTATTCGAACCACTTGTATTGCCGGCACAATTCCCCAATTTACTACTAAATGGTTCAGAAGGTATTGCAGTTGGAATGGCTACAAAAATTCCTCCTCATAATTTACGTGAACTTATCGACGCTTGTCTCAAAATCATTGAAAATCCACTGATTGACATCAAGTCTCTGTGCAAGAAGATCAAAGGACCTGATTTTCCAACTGGAGGCCTAATTTTAAACGCAAAAGATGAGATCCTGAATATCTATGAGACCGGTTCTGGTCCCGTAAAATTACGTGGTACGTGGCACCTTGAGAAAGAAGGTAGAAAAGGCTATGTCATCATCGATGAAATCCCATATGCCGTAAACAAGAGCACACTTATTGAAAAAATAGGTTCATTAATCTTAAACAAGAAAATCCCACAGCTTGAAGATGTACGTGATGAATCCACTGATCAAGTTCGAATCGTTCTGACACTAAAGATAAAGCAAGGTAGTTCTGCAGATTTAACCATGCAGCGTGCAATGGCATATCTTTGTAAAAACACACAACTACAGCTCAACTTCAATGTCAACCTCACCTGCTTGATTCCTGACTCCAAGAGCGGACAAGCCAGACCTGTAAAAGCAAACCTAAAAAAAATCTTAGACGAGTGGCTAAAGTTTCGCTTTAAAAGCATGAAAAGACGTATACAACATGATTTAAACATCATTAACGAACGTCTTCACTTATTGGAAGGATTTTCAAAAGCTTTTGAGATATTAGACATCTTGATTGAACTAATCCGTAAAAGCGATAACAAAAAAGATGCCCATAGCCGAATTAAATCTACGTTTGAGTTTACAGACACCCAGATAGACTCTATTTTGGAACTCCGTCTTTATAAACTTGCGAAACTTGAAATCTACGCAATCGAAGAAGAGATGAAAGAAAAGAAAGAGCAGGCATCTGCTTTTCAATTTCTACTTGATAATCCACAGGCTCTTTGGAGTGAATTGAGCAAAGAGCTTCTTGAAATAAGAAAGTTGTATGGAACAAAACGAAAAACAAGCATTGGTGGAATCGAGGAAGAATTAACGATTGCAGATGACTCAGCATATATTCTTGATGAAAAGACATATGTCGTTGTCACAAAAGATGGCTGGATCAAAAGATTGGGACGCGTCAGTAATATCGAGAAGATCAGAACAAGAGAAGGTGACTTTATCGCAAGCGTCACCAAAACAAATACAAAGTGCACATTTGGATTCTTTTCGAACCAAGGTACGGCATACGTTATGCGAGTTGCCGATATACCTTCCACTTCTGGATACGGAGATCCAATCCAAAAGTACTTTACGTTTGCAAACGGAGAGAAGATTGTCTCTGCAATGTCATTTGATCCGCGCTGCTTACCTCCTCCCCAAGAAAATGATGAAGACAAAAGTGCTCCATCACCCTATGGAGTTGCAATAACGTACAAAGGAAGGATTATACGCTTTTCATTGTCGTACCACTCAACTCCATCGAATAAAACAGGACGAAAATATATGAAGCCCGATGGAGCAGATGACTATATTGCTCATGTCATGCCAGCAAGTGGAGATAACTGGGTATGTATGACGACTCAAAAAACAAGAGCACTCGCATTTTCTGTTTCTGAAATCACACTCGTCAGGGGAGCAGGGAAAGGCATTACATCTGCAAAACTCGATAAAGACGACCGATTGCATGCATTTACAGTGACTGGAAGTAGAAAGGAAGGATTGGTGGTAGAATCTTCTAGAGGAAGAGACTTCAAAATAACACCCAAGCTTCATGAAGGGAAAAGAGCCTCAAGAGGAACTGTTCTTCTCAAGCGTGATGCGCTCAAAGAGTGGACACCACCACTATTCCGATACGATGAAATGTACAATCATGAAGAATCTTCACAAGATAGTACAGAAGAGAGTAGTGAAGAAAACACTCCTATAGAAGGTCCAGATGGACTACTACTATTTCGCTTCATGGATGAATAAACGATTAACCAGAGAGAATCATGAGCTATACAGCAGAAAACATATCAGTACTTGAAGGTTTAGAGCCTGTACGAAAACGTCCAGGAATGTACATTGGTGGAACAGGAAGAGGCGGTCTTCATCACCTGCTTTGGGAAATCGTTGACAACTCTATAGATGAAGCCATCAACGGATTTGCTACAAAAGTTTCTGTTACGTTGCATTCGGATTTATGTTCCGTAACAGTCCGTGACAATGGACGAGGAATCCCTGTCGACATCCACCCCAAAGTTGGAAAACCGGCACTAGAAGTCATATTAACGACACTACATGCGGGGGGAAAATTCGATCCGGGAAGCTATATCACGTCAGGCGGTCTGCACGGAGTCGGCTCCTCTGTAGTAAACGCCCTTAGTTCTATTCTAATTGCAACAATTCATCGAGATGGATTTGAATGGAAACAAGAATACCGACGAGGAAAAGCAAAAACGGAACTAGAAAAAATCCGTCCATTTCGAGGCTCTGGAACACAACTTTTCTTTCGTCCAGACGAGCAGATCTTTGAAAATATTGAATTTGATCCCGAGCTCATCGCAAAACGAATCGAAGTTAGCGCCTTTTTGAACAAAGGTCTTCTAATCACGTTCAAAAATGAAGCTACAGGTGCAAAGATTTCGTATCAATACGATGGAGGAGTCCAAGATTTTTTAACAAAAGAAGCAAAAGGCTCTTCATTGGTTATTCAAGATCCTTTTGTTTTTTCCAAGGAGGACCACCCACGTGTTGATCTTGCCCTCACATGGACGCATAATACAAACGAACGCATTCGCTCATTTGTAAATGGCATTCCGACACAAGATGGTGGAACACATGAGCAGGGTGTAAAAGACGCTGTTCTTCGATCGATTCGAAGCTATATTGCAACCAATTCAATATCAATACCGCGTGGTCTAAAACTTGCATCTGAAGATATAAGAGAAGGAATCCTATGCATCTGTTCGTGCTTTATCCATGAACCACAATTTCAAGGGCAGACAAAAGACAAGCTCAATAATCCTGAAATACGTTCACAGATTGATTCTTTTGTTCGTCCTGCACTAGAGAATTGGCTCTTGGAAAACCAAAGCATTGCAGATGCACTAATATCGAGAATGGTCATCGCTGCAAAAGCAAGACAAGCATCAAGAGATGCAACTTCAAAGGTTAGACGCAAATCATCAGTTAGTCGTCGTTTAAACCTTCCTGGAAAACTCGCTGATTGCAGTTCAACAAATCCAGCTGAATCCGAGATTTTTATTGTAGAGGGCGATTCCGCTGGCGGGTCTGCAAAACAAGGACGAAATAGAAGACGACAAGCTATTTTACCCCTACGTGGAAAAGTTCTCAATGCCGAACAAGCATCACTAGGAAAGATTTTGAAGAATAACGAATTATCTGATGTCGTACGAGCACTTGGATGCGGTATTGGAAAGGACTTCAATATCAGTCACCTTCGATACCACAAAATTATTCTCCTAATGGATGCAGATCAAGACGGACATCATATTGCAACACTCATGCTTACATTCTTTTATCGTTTCTTGCGTCCTCTAATCGATAATGGACACATCTACCTCGCACAACCTCCGTTATATCGAATTGATGTTGGTAAAGAGACATACTGGATCGGTTCGGATAAAGAGAAAGACAAACTTCTCAAAAAGCTCCCTTCACGTTCAAAGCCACAGATCTCTCGCTTTAAGGGGCTTGGTGAAATGATGCCAAAGACCTTATTCAAGACTACATTGGATCCCAATAGACGTACATTACTTCAAGTCGCTATTCCCGATGGTTCTTCATTAAGCACTGAGCAGACGATATCTGATCTGATGGGAAAAAATGTACAAGCACGATACGATGCCATCTCAAACTGGATGGCCTTGGTTGATAATCTAGATACATAGTCATAGAAACTATGACCATCTATGATACCTCGTATGCCTGACATTTTGGACACGCATATGTTGCTCTTCCACTTATCTGCCAATGAATGATAGATGCAGTACACTCTACACAAGGCAGACCTCCACGACCGTACACCAAAAAACTTTTCGGTAGACTTCCTCCTTGGGACACATAGTGGATTTCGTCTCCCTCCTCTTCACTCAACACCTGTCCTACAAATTCATGGATGGCACCATCCAATAACCCCCACTGGTCCAGACTCAAATCACTGGCTTTCATCTGCGGATTACATCTAATTCGAAAACATATCTCACTACACATTATGTTTCCCAATCCTGCAATGATATCTTGACGCAGCAAAAGAGCCTTTAGAGAGCTACGACGATTTCCTAATCTAGATTGATACCATTGGGCACTACGGTGAATGGGCCAGACTTCTTCACCTAGTGATGTAAAACGAGACTCATAATTTGCAGATACTATAATTTCAAGAGTGGAGAATCTTCTTTGATCAATAATTCCGATTTCCATCCCGTCACATAGAATGATCTTTCTTCGCAGAAACTTTCTTTCTTCACGAAGCAATACTACCTTTCCCGTCATTCGAAAATGGATTATCACAAATAGCTCTCCAATCGGAAGAATACAATATTTGCCTCTGCGAAAGCAGGTTCTTATGTTCTTATGTAGTAATTGACTCGCATTTTCTATACCCTCTGTCGCGACAATGGTTTTTCCACTTGTCCAACGCCGTAAATTTCGACACATCAGTTCTACCTCTGGAAGTTCAGGCATGTCTCTCCTCCGCATCATATGTATAATCCTTGCTTATCCTATATTGGTAATCATGGTTACATGGCCACTAACAACATCATTACACGATTCCATAATTGGTATCTTACACATTGATTTTATTGATACTATCGCACTTCGACACTCTGATCAACCCATTGGATTTTGGCCTACTACGTATTATTTTTCTCAGCTACAGCCGAACCGTCTTGACTTCTACACTTTTATTCCCTTCCGCAATCTTGGGTTTCCACTTGCAGATAATCTATGGTGGATGAGCATGCTGGCTATCAATGGATGGTGTGGACACTTTATGGGACAAAGCATCAGAGGAAGTATCAAAGATGGTTTTGCAAGCGGCATTCTTCTCTTGCTCTGTGAAACTACACTTAGAGAAAGTGCACTTCATCATGCTCCACAAATTATGTTTATGGGCATTCCATTATTTATCGGATTTTGGATCCGACTTGAGCAAAAATCAAATATGTACAATCGAGCCGGCGCTTGTTTTTCATTCATTTTAACCAGTCTTGCGTACTGGTATTATGGACTTTTTCTTGTACTTGCCATCATCCCATTCATGTGGTCGAAAAAAAGAAAAGAGCTCGTTTCAATACTAATCATATCGATGTTGTGTCTACTCCCTTTTGTTTATTTCCTTGTGCAAACACCGATGGCAAACATCACTCGTCCAAACATTCCACATAATCCTTGGTTCTTTCAGTCTATTCCAGCTGATAAGTCGGGCCGAATATCAATTCTTTTGATTCTAGCCTTTGGATTACATCTTCGTAGCATCCGATATAAACGCATCATTGTATGGACAGCTGGAATTTCCATCATTGCCATGTCTTGCTCTATCAA
>NYTD01000337.1 GCA_002683315.1 Deltaproteobacteria bacterium
ATTGTAGTGGCAGAAAATAATTTTGAAGGGAATGTTCTTTCTAGCTTACGAATGCGGGGTTTTAAATACATCACCGCCAATGAAGACAACAATCGGGGTCTAAAACCAGAAGAGCTATACGATATCACTTCTGATACAGGAGAACAGGCAAATATAGTGGGTCAGACAAAACCAATTTGTACACAAAGCATAGATGATCATACAAAACTGCTGAAAGCGGTCTTGGGTGAAACAATCAACGCATCTTTGCAAACGGCAGTACATTCTGCAGGGGTAGAATTGGATGAGGCGACCATCCAAAAGATGAAAGCACTTGGCTATATGACCGATGAGTAAGATTTCGTTACTGCGTACATGTTGCGGTAATGTGAAAGCAAGGTTGCTTGTATTCCTTAATCCCGACCAGAGATTCTTTCTTTTTGAAATAGACAAGGGTTTCTTCTAGAGTTTGTACCAAAATCGCTTCGCTTGGTTCTTTTCCAACGCTGTTCGATACAGACTGGAATTTGTGATAGGCGATATCAAATGTTGAACCGTATAGATGTGCTGATTTGGAGGCCGCATTAATATTTGTCTTGGATAATCGTTGCTGGGATTCAACAGATCGTGTCATGGAGGTAATTACGATTTTTTTCTTTTTATATCCCTTGGCCTCGAGCCTCTTTTGAAAATCGTTGGCAATGGTACTGAGTATTTGTATCGCTTGATTTGTGAGCAAGGGCTTGGAAGCTGTCATATCATCGAGATGATAGCTTGCGCTTGATGAAACATGTTTGAGCCCAGGCACAGATGAGAGTTGTGAGAGTTTTTTCTGAGGCAAATTCAGTCTATTGTTTTTGGCTATGCAAGAGCCTTCTTTGAGATGGTAGGCATTTCTTTGATTCATGCCAGATGAATTTTGATTGTGTCTCAACTTTTGTACAATGAATCGTCGGTATTTGTATACAGTCCCAACACAGATCACTGTGAGCACTAGAAATATGAGGACTCTATTTCGTGTCATTGCATTTCTAATATTTTGTTTTCGATATCATCCCATGATCCGAACCCAACATTGCCATAGACAAGTGTCATCTGTGGATCGACGAGAAGCCAGGTGGGGTACCCAAAACCTTCTCCAGAAAAATTTTCTACAAAATCAGGAAAGAGCGCGTATGTAAAGCCTTCATCATATAGAACAGGATCTTGTAGATCGTATTCTTCTACCCAATTGGTCAATGTTGCCGTATTTGGTGTTTCAAATGGTGCGCTTAGACCATTTCCCAAAAAACTGACCATCATGACGTCAATACCTTGCTCGCGCATTTGTGTAAGCGCTTCTTCGGAGGAAGCAGCCATAGATCGACATGGACCACAGTCATTTTGGGTTGTGTCCAAAATGAGCCAATGGCCATACAGATCCCAAAGACTTAATCTTTCTCCACATTGATCCATAAGATGAACATTTGGAAATGTTTTTCCAATGTCGATTCGGTAATCTTGTACCAGATCTCCAGGATCATTTTGTGGCCATCCACAGCTATACTCTCCTTGATGTGGTTGTGTGGTATGGTCAGGAGTGAGGGAAGAATCCACAGAGTATTGTGTAGAACCTGTCGCCTCTAAGAGCATGATGCCACCAGCCTGAAGAGTATTTTCTGATGACCAGAAGAGCTCTATCTCCGTATCTGGTTGGATGATGTCAACTTCGCCAAGTTCTCCCAAAGCTCGCTGTTCGTGACCGGAACGATAGAAGAAACCATTTCCAAGTCCCCACAGTTCAGTTCGTTGAGTTGTGCTGTCATTACTAATTTGTGCGTGACAATCTCCTCCTTCTTCCATTGTGGCGATCCCTTGAGCCATAATCTCACAGTCTGGACATAAATATGGACGATCGATTCGCTCTTCTCCGTTGTATGTACGACGATAAGAGCAATCTTCAAATCCATTTGACTGTGCTTCTTCGTCAAATGTTAGAGTCCATGTGACCGATCCTGTCACGCGAACATATGAGCCAGCTTGTGGATCAGTGATTTCATTTGTTTGCGCTGTATCTTCTACAAGTGCTGTATCTGAATTACTGGGATTTTGGGTGGATTTGTCCACTTGTTGACAGGCGAATAAAAGCCACATTATGAATCTCCAAAAGAAATACCGTTTTGTAATAACAGTCGTTATATATTGTTATTCATGTAATCGTATCTCAGTTGTACTGGAGTCTCCATGAAAAAAATCTGTCTTTTTTTAAGTGGAACTTTGCTTGGTTGTACCACTACAACACAATCCCAGTACTGTATCAATGTTGAAGAAGATATAGAGTGTCCGACACTTAATTATGTTAATGAAACAACGTTTCCGGCAGAGGATTGTGGGGGGACACATACCCAAGCGACCGTATTATTTGCTCGAAATGAAAGCGTGTCTGTGTGGGAAGAAGACACCGCTTTGGATAATCAATATGATGGTTGTTGCTATACTACGTTGTATGTAGCACCTGTTGGTGTTGATTGTATCGAATGATGTGTCTGTTAAGAAGTAGATGTATGTACAGATTGTTCTTTTGAATGTGCCACACGAAAAAAATCGTTATATGTTCCAACAAGACAATAATGCTTTGATGAGGTTCAAATGATAGGGATTTGGTTGTTATCGGGATGTTTGAGTACAGAACCGACAAAAATACAAAATCCACAAGATGTTCCCCTCACTCTTTCAAAGGTTTGTGTTCAACAGAAAGTATTTTTGTAGAGGAAGCGAAAGAACAATTCTGCTTGGACGAAGTCTCAGAAAAACGCCACGGTCCAAGTCTTTCCTTGGGAGATGAAGGAAGGGTTTTTCGCCTATTTCGACATGGAGAAGAGATAGAGATTCCTTGGTTTTTAGACTCAAATGGAGAAGTAGATCAAAAGCAAACACAAGCCTTTATTCATAAAGATCTTAGCTTGGTATTACTGCAAAGCGCACAAGAGAGATTTCCAAAAGATAAAGATATTAAAGCGAGACTGGCACAAAAAGGAGCTATGGATCCCGACACATTATTTTCGAATATATCCACTTCATGTACCAAGTCTCCAGATGATATGCTTTGTGTTTCTGGTGGAGGCTGGGTTCAACGTATCTATAATGAACAGGATTCTCATTATAGAGCTTTTTGGCTGAATCGATTTTTTGTCGATAAAGGACTGGTAGAGCAAGAAGATGTTTTGCAGTGTCAGCAAGATTGTCGATGTCCATCAGGATCATGGAATTCATGGGAGGTAGCACAAGCATATTGTCGTGTTCAAGGAAAGAGGCTTCTCACAGAGAATGAAATTTGGATGATGTACGCCAAAAAATCTTCCAAAATTGATATACCGAAAAACCGTGGATTTGAGTGGTCGGTAGATGAGTTTATTTCGGGAGGAACAGCAGAGTCCGTATTGTGGAATCCACAAGGTACATGTGTTGAAGATTGTTCAGAACATACGTTGGTTAGCATTAATAAAATCCGTCAATCAAGCACAGGAACCTCTTCATTTCGTTGCGGGACAGCAGAACTCGATTCTCTACGAACGAAAAATGAACCAAAACGTCTCAGTCAGATTCCTTTCATGGAACCTGTCACGCAAAAATGGAAATCATCATGGGTATACAAAAATCCAAAGAGTATGCGCACTGTAATTGATACCAAAGCCACTTATCAATATGTCAGCGGTCATCAACTCGCCAAAATTCTTTGGGCCTACCATGAAGAGAATCAAGAGCATAGTGCAGTGTTTCAGCTAGGTCGAACGCATAGAGATACTCCTATTTTTGCTCTTCGTATCGGAGTGGAAACAAAAGAACCGAAGCCATCGATACTCATTGAAGGAGGACATCATGGTCATGAACTTCTTTCGATGCTGTATGCGCTTCATTCAATTGATACTCTTTTGGAAGATATGCCCAAAAGAATGCTGGAACGCTATGATTTCTGGTTTGTGCCTGCCGTAAATATGGATGGTCTTGAGGTTAAGCTTTTTCGCGATTCCACACGGCAATATGGTCGGAAAAATGGAAAAAATACGGATGGCTCGTGTTTTCAAAACACACATGAGGGGGTGGATATAAATAGAAACTATCCATTTCATTGGGGTGAATATGGAGAGCGAGGAAGCAAATCGGATCCAAAAAGTTCTTATTATCGAGGAGAAAGCGCTGCAAGTGAACCAGAAGTACAGTCCATGATGGAACTGGCATCACGGTTACATTTTGTTGCTGCTTTATCTTTTCAAACACCAGGCAGTAGTATTCTGGTTCCATATACTTCATCAAGAACCAAGAATCCACAGCCATACGTGGCTTGGGATATAGCAAAAAGTATTTCACAAGGAGTGGGGACATTGCCTAACGATACGATGTACAGGGTTCGAAATCGAAGATTTTATGCAGAAGGAACATTTCAAGATTGGTTGTTTCATCAATTTGGAACGATTGCTTTTATTATCGAGGGGACCGAGCATAATCCAGAAACGACAACCAAAATTAGAGAGTCTGTTCGTGCAACCAAGAAGTTTTTACCATTGTTGATGAAAGAATTAGAAAATCGGCCTGTATTACGAGGTGTAGTACAAAACGAACGTGGAGATCCAGTTCAAGCTTCTGTGAGCGTTCGAGGCTATGATCTGCGTGAAGGAGAGGTGTGGAAGAGTAGAGCAAGTGATGGGTTCTTTTTCCGTGTTTTGCTTGACCATGGTTCATATGAGATCATCGTGCATGCGGATGGATATGAAACGTTACATCAAGATTGTGTTGTTGGGAAAGACCAACCTCCTTGTACTCTTATTGTACAATCTATTTTTTAGTGTGTAACAAGTAAAAATTATTGGTTTTGAAGTCTAGGATGCCTGATGGAACTTATTTTATTGTTGGCATCATCTCTTTTTTTCTTATCCGAAACTGTATTTTGTATCCTTTTTTCTATCGAGGAAAATAGAAGGAGATCAAAGAGCGGAAGGAAAAGTGATGTGGGCTTTGATTTTTGCGTTAGGGTAGGTGCTCGTATCCACTTGTTGTGGTGCTGTTGCTGCTTCCGCTGATTACACTACTCAGTGTGGCAGCTTCGTTGAGGTATCCTCCGCTGACAACCGCTCGTGAGCCTGAAGCAGTATTCTCTCTTCCTCCACTCACAACAGAAGAGTATCCAGATGCAGTATTGTCTTCCCCCCCGCTAATGACAGAATATTCTCCAGAGGCGAGGTTGGTATAGCCTCCATTGATCGCGCAGTAGTCTCCAGAAGCGATATGATCGCGTCCTCCTGTGATAACGGCATGATAACCAGATACGGTATTGGTATTTCCCCCTGTTATGACCCCATATGTAGCATTGACATAATTGGATGCTCCGGCACTGATGACCCCATAGCTTGCATCAACCTCATTGAGTCGTCCTCCTGAAATGACCGCTCCTTGTGCGGATACGGTATTGGAGGTTCCTGCTGTAACAGAACTATAGCTTCCAGATGCCGTATTGGTATCTCCTCCACCGATCATAGCATAGGACCCACTTGCTGTTCCGGTATATCCACCGCAAATACTGCTATAATCTCCAGATGCAGTTCCAACATCTCCTCCGGAGATTGACGCATAAGAACCAGATGCAGTATTGTTGCTTCCACCACTTACCATAGCACCTTCTGCGGAGGCCGTATTTGCATAGCCACCAAGAACTGAAGCATATGGAGCTGATATGGTGTTTTCCAAACCGACAATAAAACCTGAATGGCTTGTATATGAGTGATTGTCTCCAATAATCAGATTGTGTGAGCCCGATTTGGAATTGGCGCCATTATTTTCGTCATAGCCGATGATCAGGTTTCCAAGGCTTGTTAAGCTTCCTCCATCGTCTGTGCTTCCCGAACCAGATTCAATATGGATGTTGGCACCTGAAAAAGTGATGGAGTTATTGGATGTGTCAATGTTCATGTAGCTAGCGAGGTGATCAATATTGGTATAGGGGGGTTGGATATCATAAGCATCCGAAGCGGTATAGTTTTCACCTCCATTGACACCGCTATATGCTCCGGTAGCATTGTTGTTGTATCCTCCAGATACAGAAGCAGCTTCACCAGAAGAGGTGTTGGAATAACCTCCAGATATAGAAGTATAATCTCCTGTAGCAGAGTTCTGATATCCGCCAGAAACAGAACTATGAGGCCCTGTAACGGAGTTTTGATAACCAGCAATCAATCCACCATAGTTGGCGTATGTGTGATATGGACCAACAATAATATTGTGTGCACCGGTTCTTGTCTCTGTACCATTACTTTCGTTATACCCAACGATTAAATTTCCAAGCCCTGTCGCGCTATCCAGTGTGCTGCCAGATCCCGATTCGATATGAATATTGGCGCCAGAAAATGTGATGGTGTTGGAGAATGTATCTACGGTGACGTAATTGCTCAGACTTCCCATTGATGCTGTAGCGTATCCTTGACTTTGTACCCAACTTTCCGTTGCGTAGCCAGCGATGTCGTTGGCGACCAGATAATCGCCAGAGATCGTTTGGACGGAGGAGGATAGTGTACTTAGATTCGTATTGGTGGTGTCCAGGTCGGTTTGGATGGCGTATCCTTGACTTTGAACCCAGCTTTCAGAAGCATATCCTGAAAGATCGGTACTGGTGATGAATGCTCCCTCGACCAGTGAGATTCGACCATCTAGCGAGACGAGAGTGTTCGCATTGCTGCTGATAGAGCTTGAATTCGCGCTGATTAAATTTCCATTTGTGGTGACAGATACTTGAGAAGCGAAGTTTTGTGCATTAACCCATCCTTGGGTTGCATATCCGAGTAAATCTGTACTTTCAATGGAGTAGAGTTCTAGATCAAGTACACGAGCATCGATGGCACTACTATTATTAACGATCAAAGATGTATTGGCGAGAATGTCTGCTTTGTTATCACTTACATCAGTAGAAAGGTTGGCAATTTGTGTGGATTGTCCAGTGATTCCAGCTGTATTGGCTGCTATTTTTTGTATGTTCTGCTGAACTGTGGCATAGAGACCTACGATGTCAACACCACTGGTAATGTTATACAGATCATCTTGTATGGTTTCGTTCTCTTGATTGAGAATTGCAATGCGAGCTTGCAACTCATCAATGGTAATTTGCTGTTGATATAACTGGGCACGAATGTCATCAAGTTCTGTATCGTAGTCCGTTTTTTCTTGACAAGCGAATAAGATAAAAGTGAGGAACACAAAATTCTCCGTTGGGGGATCGTATGATATACGGCGATTGATATGGTTTGGTTGAGCTCTTTATGTTTTAGTATATCCCAGCTTCTAAAATACTCAGTTTGTAGCTTTGCGCACATGTAGATCCAGATGTGGAATAAATAGAAATGATGAATGTACCTGTTTCATCGGTGCTATATGATTCTTCATATGTGATCTGCTCATTTCCGCCCATTCCCTTAATGTTGGAAGATCCGATTAATGTATTTTTTCCGGTTCGGTCAATGTGGTTTAGGGTGAGAACCAGATCAGTTTGTATCGGTACAGGATTGAGAGAAATATCCAATCCAAATCCCAATCCCCATCCATCTTCATAGTAAAAAGAAAAGGTGTCTACATCGCTTGGATCTGTAATATATCCTGTGATGTTTGTAAAACTTCCGCCATCATACAATGTTCCAAGATCATAGGAAGAAGTGTTATTGGGCTCATATTCATCTCCGGTCCAGTCTTCGTCACTCACCCCGTTACAATTTTGATCGATACCATCACAGCTATTGTCGAGGGCTCCTGGATGAACTGCAGCACTGTAGTCGTTACAATCTTCACTTATGTCGTATCCATCCCCATCTCCATCCAGTCTGGGACCACAGTCTGAGCAATCTGAACCGAGTGCACACAGACTATATTCTGATCCAAAACCTCCATCATCACATGCACCATCGTGCGCGTATGTACATGTATCCTCACACAAACCAGGAAAATCTTCTCCATCGCAATCTTGATCGATGCCGTCTCCTGAATAATCGAGAGAAGTTGGATGAACATCTGGGTTGGAATCATCACAATCTTGGATATCGAAGTATCCATCTTCATCCTTATCTCTTCTTGGGGCGCAATCGGAGCAGTCTGTTCCTAGCTCGCATACGTCGTATTCGGAATTGCTTCCACCATCGTCACATGTTCCGTCTTGTGCAAAATTACACGAGTCGTCGCATAGACCTTTTTCATCTTGACCATCGCAGTCTTGATCGATGCCGTCTCCTGAATAGTCTACGGCATCTGGATTGATGTCAGGATCGTCATCGTCACAATCACTGTCTCCAAATCCATCTTCATCATTGTCTTCTCCAGAAGGTTCTACTGTGGGCTCATCCGTTCCTTCTGGTTCTGGATTGGTATTTTCTACTTGTGGTTCATCGACATCGATGTCGACTTGCTGTTGATCTTTTTGCTGACATGCAAGAGCAAATACACAAACAAGTGCATGTAATAGAGGTGTATATTTCATATTCAAATCCTTTTGCTGTAATTATAGCGAAAAATCTTGCGTTTGAAATAGGAATTGCGCAATATAGAGCCAAAAAATGGTTAGAGAAGAATGGATGAAAGAGAAATTTCTTCTTGCGAACCACCCATGGTTTTTTTGCGAACCACGTTATTTTCTCTCTCTTGTGGACCAATGATCCATACTGTTGTTGCACCATGTTTTTCCGCTGTTTTTATGACAGCCTTGAATCTTCTTGTCGTGTAATCTACCAAAACGTTATCCCCTTTTTCGCGTAAGGTTTGGGCAAGCTTGTTGGCGAGCGAAAACTCTTTTGAGGACATGGGGTACACTATGTCGGTTGCAATTGCTTTTCGTTTTGGGATGAGTCCTTTTTCTTCCAAAAGAAGTGTGATCACAACATCTCCAAATCCAAAACCAACCATGGGTGTTGGATTTCCACCGAGAGATTCAAGGAGATTGTCGTACCGTCCTCCTCCAGCGATTGCTCTGGGAAGGGAGCCTGCAGTGTCAAACAATTCCCATACAGTGCCAGTATAATAGGATAGACCTCGGACCACGGACAAATCGATTGTAATCACATTGGATATACCGAACGATTGAGCGTGCTCCATAAGCTCCAAAAGAGATTGATAGCCTTGGTTGCTTTCTCCAACAAAAGTACAAAGTTCATCCAGTCCTGTAATAGACAACAGGTCTAATATTTTTTGTGCTCGAGGCTCTTCTATGCCTTGTTCTACAAGAAGTTTTTTGGTTGCGTCATCACCGATCTTGTCGCGCTTGTCAATATTGATGCATGTTTTCGAAAAATCATCGCCGGTGATGTTTAGATCTGCCAAATAGCTTTCCAAGACAAGTCGATTGGATACGCGGAATAAAATCTGCGGCTCATCTCCATCGACAACAAATCCTACTCGTTTTAGAAACATATATTGTGCAGCCATAAGTTCTGCTTCAGCAATGGTTGACGACAGCCCAACAATGTCCATGTTCCATTGAAAATGCTCTCTTTTTCTCCCTTTTTGCATGCGTTGATAGCGAAAGCATTGTGGAATTGAAAACCAACGAGCAGGTAAGGGAAGAGCATTTCCTTGTGCCATGATCATACGTGCAAGAGTGGGGGTCATCTCCGGACGCAGGGCAACCATTCGATTGCCTTTGTCTGCAAAATTATACAACTCTTTGGTGATGTCATCTCCAGCTTTTCGGACATAGAGTGCTTCACTTTCTACAATTGCGGAATCATATTCTTCAAATCCAAAAGTCTGAGATACGGTTTTCCATTCTGAGAATAGCCAATTTCGGATGGCCATTTCATTGGGGAAGACATCACGCATTCCCTTTACAGGAGCGCAAGAGATACGTTCTTTTTTTGAGCCCATGAAGTGTCCCCGTTATTGATCTTTCGATGGGATGTTACATGTCAATTTGTCAACGGCATGCAGTGGTGCGTTGTCTCCCTTCATCAAATCCCAGATGGCTTTGTACACGATTCTTTGTTTTTGGACAATGTTTTTTCCTTCAAAAACAGATGAGGTTACTTCGATGGTAAAGTGTCCTCCTCCTCCAGATACTTGGACTTGTGCATCTGGGATGGCTGTTAAGATCGCTTGTTCTATTTGTTCTATCATCTTTGTCTCCAAGAAATACAGTGTGCATTTATCTCATTTGTGCTTAGACGTGCAATGAAATCGTATCATGAATGATGATAATGATATGACATGGTTGCTATTTGAATATCCAGATCTTACATTAAAGCAGTATCTCTTTTCCTTTTTATCTACAATGAAGAAGACAGAACACACGCAAGAATTTATTCGTGCCATCGTATCTTTCTACGAAGCATCTGGCTATTCTGTAGAGAAACTTTCGAATATGTTAAAAATAGAACAAAAAATGCTTGTGAGGTGGATTCGTTCTTATGAGCAAGAAACACTACCATCCATAAGAAACGGTGCTCAAAGAGCAGTAGCAAGAGAAGATCTAGTCAAGACATGGATGGATCTTGATTCGGGAAGTAAAGGTGGAGATGTAGATTTTGTACAGCCAACGTTGGTTCAGTGTGGGATATCTCAACGAAAAGAAATTCTTGGTGAGGGAGGGATGGGAATTGTACATTCCGCTATTCAGGCTTCTATGGGCCGAGAAGTAGCACTTAAAGAATTGCGTTCAGATCGAAAAGAGGTTGTATTCCGAAGGGCGTTGCTGCAAGAAGCGTGGATCGTTGGTCTCTTAGAGCACCCCAACATCTTGCCTATTTATACCATAGAAGAAAATGAAGAAGGCTTTCCGATGATCATCATGAAAAAGATTGAGGGGAAAACCTGGGCATACTACCTTGAGCATCCACAAGAAGCACAAGAAGAGTTTGAGTATACAGATTTTATCTCTTGGAATATTGAGATTATCATTCAGGTATGTCATGCGATTTCATATGCGCACAACCGTGGATTTCTTCATCGAGATATTAAGCCTGAAAATGTGATGTTGGGTGACTACGGAACCGTTTTTGTTTTGGATTGGGGGCTTTCTGTTGCGTTAGACGATCGACATAGTTCTTGGCTTCCCAGAGCGAAAGATGTTCAATCTGTAGCTGGTTCTCCAGCATATATGGCGCCAGAGATGGCACAGATAGGAGAATATGGGCTTTCCCAAGCGACAGATATTTATCTACTGGGAGCCACACTATACGAAATGTTTACGGGGAGTCCACCTCACAAAGGGGAGAATGTATCTGAGATGTTGGATTCGATCGCAGAATTTTCCCCTCAGTTTTCTGATGATCTCTGTGGTCGTTTACAAACGATTATTTCACGTTGCTTGAAGACGAGTCCTGAAAAAAGATTTGAAAGTGTGGACGCATTATTGAAGACACTTCAGCAATACCTGATATATCGAAATTTTATTCCTGTGATTGAAGCGATGAACATCAATTTACAGGAGATTGTGCACAAGTCCACTCGTGATGGAGAAAGAGGAGAATTGTATGAGCATTTCTTTTCTGCCCGATTTGCCTTTCGACAGCTTCAACACAAGGGGCTTATTTTGAAAGAAAATCGTCAAGATTTTCGGGAAGCGACCTTTGCACTTGCGCGTTGGGAGATCAAGCAGGAGAATCCAGAGACTTCTGAGATATTATTGGAACCGTGGAAGAAGTATGTAGACGAAAAATTACATCAAGAGATTGAATCTGAAAAGCACAGACTACAAGAACATCAGTTTTGGCTTGAACGGATTGAAATTTTACACTCCAAAACCATCGGTGCACGTACAAGAATGGTCGTCATGTTGTTAACTGTCATCACATGGACTCTTTTGCCCATTTGGGTTCTTGTTTTTGATACAGCAATCACCTTTGAGCTACTGCACAATCATACTTTGATTTCCATCGTTATCTTTATTGGAATTGGTTTATGGGCAAGACACAGTATTTCCAGTACAGAGCGGAATAGACAGATATACACAGTTCTTCTTTGTGAACCAGTTTTTCATGGTTTTTCAGACATAACCTATCATCTTTTGGGCTATGACCCAAGCCAAGTATGGGCCATGCGTTTTATGGTGTGGTTGGCCATGATTGCTTCGTATGCCATACTCTTAGAGGCTCGTATGATTCCTTTGGTTGGTGTGTATGCGGGCGTGACACTTTGGATTGTACAAAATACAGAATATGTGCCACAGATTTCGATTGTGATCAATATAGGAATGTGCATTGCAATGTATTTTATCTGGCGCGATGAGTATCTAAATGCAGAAGATGCACGAGAAATCGACAAGAGTCAATTTTTGTAGGCTATTGGTTTCGCTGTACTGTATCTAAAACATATTTGGCGAGTTCGACATCGCTAAGGTTCTTTTGAGTATATTCCAAGAGCATGTTGGCAAGTTCTGTGTATTGGTTCATATTGGGTTTTTTTTGTTTCTCTCTACACGTTTTGGCCATTTTTTGTGCGATAAGGAGTTCCATTTTGGGGAGATTCCAGCAGGTGAGAAGAGGACAATGTTCGATATTGTGAAAATCGGGCACACATCCGTTGGCAAGGATTTCATAATGCCTTAGTGCATCCCATCCTCCTTTTTTTGTGGTGACCCCAAAAAGAGCTTCTTGATATCCTTGATAGTAGCTCTTTTCATCTTTATAGATGTAGGTACTGCGATCTCTGGGATCGCAGATGGAGAAGATACGAGTTTTGTGTTGCGGGATATTTTGTACGATGATGGAGTCTGGTGCAGCAAATGAAATGGGAAAAACTCCATGTGTCGTTTGTTCAAGTTCTCGTTTGAAGTACATTCCTCGAAAAACAAGTTCTTTTTCAATTGTGCTGGCATCATCCCCATCAATAAAGACAATTTTATTTCTGGGGTAATAGCGCAAAACCAAAGAGAGAAGTGGTTTGGTACGATACGAGCATCCATAGATAATTAGGTCAAAGAAGTGGGTTTTGATTTTTTGCGGTATGTCACTTCTATCGACGTTCAAAGAAGGAAGAAGTCCATAGACAGTAAACCCATTTCCCCATCCTATTTGTCGTTTGGAATCTGGATTTTCGTGGAACGTTTCTTCATATAAGATATTGATTTTAGGAGCATCGACGACAGATTCGCCCAAGATTTTCCGTAAACCCAGAAATAGAAGGTCTCCTTGATATTCCGGGTAATTTCCCTGTGAGAGATACAATATGTTCATTTATTCACACTTTTATGGCTTTTGACCTCTTTCTATGATGGTGCATGATGTACGACAAGAAGATATATACATGTTGTATTTTATCTGTACAATGTACATGTTGGTTTATCACTGGTTATCTCTATTGTGGAGATTGGTTTTATTGGGAAATAAATGCGGGAAAGAACTTCTAGAGGTATATGGGAGAGCGATTATTGAGGTCGCTACCAAAGAGATGGTCATGCTCTCCAGAATAGAAAAAGTTATCAGACGAGTTTTGTGAATGATACAGGTTGGAAACGTTTATTTTAGATAGGATGAAACATGGATATTTTTGTACGTCTGCTAGAACTGTATAAAAAATATGGTTTCGATGTTAGCGGTGGAGTTTTTCCATGGCATTTTGATAAAAATTACCCTTTGGGTGCAACAAGACTGCACGTTTTGCAGCCTTTTATGAAGGTGTACAAGCAAGGGGAACTTCTCAGATCTGGTGGAGGTGTTTCTCCGATAGAGGTCATGTTGTTGGCTTGTGCAAGTCGTGCCATGAACCCCAAACAGATCTTGATCATCGGGAATGCTTTTGGTTGGAGTACGTTTGCACTGGGGCTTGCCAATCCAGATGCAAAGGTTGTAGCCATTGATGCACTGGTTGAGGGGAGTGAAGCAAAGTTGGGATTTGATCTTACCAAGAGCATAATTAAGAATGAAAACCTTCATAATATATCTGTAGTGAATGCCTTTTCTCCCAATGATTTAGAAGATGTGTGTCGAGAGTATTTTGATGGCTCAATTGATGTAGTGTTGATTGATGGTGAGCATTCCAACACACAGCAAAGCAAAGATTTTCATGCGGTGTACAAGGAGTTGTCCAATCCTGGAGTTGTGTTCTTACACGATGTTTTGAATTGGAATATGGTATCAAGCTTCAATTCTATTCGAGCATCCTATCCCAAGATGACTGGGAAAATTTTGATGCGAACCCCTTCGGGGATGGGTGTTTTTCACACAACGTCTATTCCCAATGAGGCACAAAGAATCATCGATGCGTTTTGTGTTCCGACCAGTTCCATCCGAGATGATCATAGTGAAGTACAAAAAAGAGTGCGAAATACGCGTGAGATTTTAGGTTTTGGGATTGAGATTACAGATGATGCAGAAAAAAAGGACACGAGTGTAAAGTTGGTGAAAAATGAGTAATACCATTCTATTTTATCTTGAAGAATCAGGAGTCATACGGTCATGAATACACCAAAAACGCTAAATATTGGAAGTGGACGTTTCTTTTTTACGGACTGTTTAAATGTAGATGTCGAAGCACAGTGGACGCCAGATATTTTGTTGGATTTATCTCGTACAGACCTTTTTTTAGAGGGATCGATTACAGTTCCCACTGAACGATTTGGTGATGTTGTCCTAGAAGAGGGATGTATGGACCATATTTTGGCATGGCATATTTTGGAACACATTCCCAATTTGATCCCCATGATGACACATCTACTGTTTGTACTTCGTGAGGAAGGGACTTTGCATGTACGTGTTCCCTATGAATTGTCTCATGGTGCATGGCAAGATCCAACCCATGTTCGAGCATTCAACGAAAATAGCTGGTTGTATTATACGGATTGGTTTTGGTATCTAAATTGGAAGACTCATCGATTTGTGG